>CAZWGG010000110.1:0-6340 GCA_964633305.1 uncultured Bacteroidales bacterium | reverse complement strand
GGTTTGATACATAACATAATATCATCATCAGCTAAAACTGCTGAAACCGGGAATACTCCCCCTGAAAGCGCTTTGCCTAGGATAAGAATATCCGGGCGGACATTTTCATGGTCACAGGCAAGCATTTTTCCTGTTCTGGCCAATCCTGTTTGTACTTCATCGGCCATAAATAGTATATTTTTTTCTTTACATAATTCAAATGCAGTTTTTATATACCCCTCATCAGGAACATATACCCCGGCTTCTCCCTGGATTGGTTCAACCAAAAATCCGGCTATAGTTGGGTCTTCGAGTTCCTTTTTTAAGGCATTAATGTCGTTATACGGAATTTTAATAAAACCCGGAGTATAAGGGCCAAAGCCTTTATATGAATCAGGATCGCTCGACATGGAGATTATTGTAATCGTCCGGCCATGAAAATTTCCTTCACAAACTATAATCTTAGCCTGGTTTTCAGATATCCCTTTTTTTTCATAAGCCCATTTTCTGCAAAGCTTAAGCGCTGTTTCATCGGCCTCAGCGCCAGTGTTCATAGGTAAAACTTTCTCGAAACCAAAAAAATTCGTTATAAACTCTTCAAATTCCCCAAGACAATTGTTAAAAAAAGCCCTTGACGTTAATGTCAACTTTTTTGACTGGTCAATAAGTTCTTGGATGATTTTAGGATGACAGTGTCCTTGGTTAACAGCAGAATAAGCAGATAAAAAATCGAAATATTTTCTACCTTCAACATCCCATAAATAAACTCCTTCTCCTTTTTCCAGGACAACGGGAAGCGGGTGATAGTTATGCGCACCATATTTGTCTTCTTTGTGCATATAATCCGAACTTGTCATGTTTGTCATTTGATTTATTTTTTTTGATTACTAATTAATGTATTTTTTTACAAATGTATTGAATTTTTATGCATGGCTACTATGATAAATGACAGGTTTTCTCATCCCGCTGTAACAAATATTAATTTATACCGATACCACTTAGGTTTAGCTTTGCTGAACTCACTGGTCTAAAGCTTGACTGTGCCCCGCCATTGCTTTGCGGCGGCGATGCGGGTTGCGAAGGTTTAGCCCCTATGGTTATCGGTATATCTTCAACTTAAATAACGTTTACCTTGTAAAAGTATTTAGTTTCAGTATATATTTGCGTGTTTGTAAAATCCAAGTATTGAAATTTTATGAGTACTGGAATTTATGATAGTAAAAATTTTTGCTTATGCTTCATCAATTTATAGAAAAACGAAGAAGTCCGGTGTTGTTTTCTCAGCAACTTATTGGAAAAGATAAACTTATTAGTCTTTTTGAAGCGGCACGCTGGGCGCCTTCTTCCTATAATATTCAACCCTGGAGATATATTGTATCGAGTAAAGAATACCCGGAAGATTTTAACCGGTTATATGAATGCCTTGCCGAAGGAAACAAAGAGTGGACAAAAAATGTTCCTGTATTAGGCCTTAGTATAGCAGAAACAACTTCTGAATATAAATTTCGTACAAACAAATACGCTATGCATGATGTTGGCCTTTCTATGGCAAATCTTATATTTCAGGGGATGAGCATGGGTATTTATGTTCATATTATGGGTGGGTTTGATAAGGAATTGTCCAGGGAAAAATTACAAATTCCCGGACGATTCGATCCTGTAGCTATGTTTGCACTTGGGTATCCTGCCAAATCAACCGATAATTTTTCAAAGGAATTAGTTAAACGGGAAAATCAAAGGAGAAGACGGAAAAATATAAATGAGTTTTTATTTTATGGTAAGTGGGAAAATAATATCTGAACTTGCTGCCATGTAATGATAATTGTAATGAAATTCACAGAACTTAATCTTAATGAACGATTATTGGAAGCCATATCATACTTAGGCTTTGAATCGGTCACACCAATCCAGGAAAAAGTTATTCCTGTTGTTCTTGAGGGCAGGGATATAATTGCGTGTGCTCAAACAGGCACTGGTAAAACAGGGGCTTTTGTTTTACCTGTTCTCAATAAGCTAATTGGAAAAAAGAATAACAATATAGATACATTGATAATCGTACCGACTAGAGAATTGGCCGTTCAAATCGAACAACAAATACAAGGATTTTCTTATTTTGTATCAGCCGGGTCAATAGCTGTATATGGAGGTGGGGACGGAAATGACTGGGATGTACAAGAGAAAGCCTTAAAGAGTGGTACCGATATTATTGTAGCAACTCCGGGTAAGTTATTATCCCACTTAAAATTAGGGTATGTTGATTTTAGTAATATTAGGCATCTGATTTTAGATGAGGCAGATAGAATGCTGGACATGGGGTTTAATGATGACATACAAACTATCATTTCTTATTTACCGGTAAAACATCAAACTCTGTTATTTAGCGCTACCATGCCGAACAGCATTCGTCAATTGGCCCATAAAATACTACACAACCCGGTTGAGATATCCTTGTCAATTTCAAAACCAGCGGAAGGTATTGACCAAAAGGCATATTTAGTTTTTGAAGAACAAAAAGTAAAGGTAATAAAGCATGTTTTAGTTGAGCGTAAGCACTATGATAGTATTCTAATTTTTACTTCTACAAAAAGCAACGTTTCGGATATTGTGCGATCGCTTAATAAATATGGATTTCCTTCTCAAGGAATTTCTTCTAATTTAGATCAACAAAGAAGGGAAGAAGTATTAAAGGCGTTCAGGTCAAAACAAATACGTATTTTGGTGGCTACGGATGTGATGAGCCGGGGTATAGATATCGAAGAGATAAATTTGGTGATAAATTATGATGTGCCTCACGATGGTGAAGACTATGTGCACCGTGTAGGGAGAACTGCAAGGGTTAATTCCCGGGGCGAAGCTATTACCCTGGTTACTCAAAAGGAAATGTATAAGCTGAAAAAAATTGAACAATTAATAGAAGCATCAATTCCAAAGCTTCAACCGCCAAGTGAAATAGGCCCGGGGCCAAAATGGAATGAAGGAAGACCCAAATATGGTAAAAAGAAAAGATTTAATAAGAAAAACAGGAGTTTAAAGCAAAAGAATAGTAAAAGCAGATATTAAAAGCTTCCTTATTGATAATTCATTAAGAAGACATTAGAAGAACTTGTCGGCAGGCTTTCTGCAGACTGCAGAAACGTTGCTGACGACTTCGGGAAACTTTCTGCACACTGCAGAAACGCTCCCAACGCCTTCATGAAAATTTATTATGTATTAGATAAAAATTTATTCCTGAATTCATTCGTGAAATCATAATTTAACATGTATCTTCATGAGCGAAGTGAGTAGATTTCGGTAAGATAAATTATTTTAAGATAGGTTATTCACATGAAAAATAATTTATAACTTTAATCTGCCTTATTCATAAATTCTTCGTTGAATTTGTGCTAAACCATAAACAGTCAAATATATAAAATTCATGAACCGAGGACGAACCGACCAAAGGGAGCTCATGATCGGAAGGAATAACATTAGACGAGCTCGACGAAGTTAATTAATTAGGTTATTAGTATGAAAAAATTATTTTTCATTATTGTTGGTATTAGCAGTTTAAAGATTGCATTAACCCAACCTTCTATTAAATTTTTAAAAACAAATCATGATTTTGGGCAGGTAGCTAACCTGGATTATCCCCCTGCTTCTTTCGAATTCAAAAATACGGGTACAAGCCCCCTGGCTATCTTACTTGTTCAAAAAAATCCGGATGTAAAAGTAAGCTACCAAACTAAATTTGTTCAACCAGGTGAAACAGGACGTATATTTGTACTACCCGATTTAAATGAAATGGGGCCATTCCAGGAGAATATCAATGTATTGACAAATGCATCTGATCTTCCTTCAACAATTACAATTACAGGCACTGTTCTTTCAATTCAGCAATGTTTTCCAAACCAAAATAATTTAAACATCCGCGAAGTAAATGTTATCAATAGCTTGACAAAAGGTCCCGTGCCTCATGCCAACTTACTGTTTGTTCATAACATGCAGAACAATATTGAAGGAATAACAAACAACCAGGGACAACTTTTCGAGGAATTTAAAATCGGTCAATATCATGTCCAGATTAGTGCAAGTGGATATTTTCCGTATGAAAAAGATTTTTTTCTTGCCAGGTCAGTGCCTGTGCTTTTTTTTGAGATCGATCCTCTTATCCCACATCCGCCTCCTGTTGAACTGGCCATTGAAGAACATGAACCGGAATTAGAGCCTGGAATAATAGAATCCCTTGATAATGAAAACATCGTATTGCCAATTGACAAATACGCAGCCAATAACCTGGTGTTCCTGGTTGATGTTTCCAAATCTATGAAAACAGAAAATAAACTTGAGTTGTTAAAAGCATCGGTAAAAAATCTGGTTACTGTGTTACGGGAAATAGACAACGTGGCTGTTATTTCATATGCTGAAAACCCTAAGATTTTATTACGATCGGTTAACGGAGCTGAAAAGCAAAAAATAAATGGAGTAATCAATGAATTAACACCTGGAGGGATTACAAATGGAGTAAGAGGATTGAATAGCGCTTACGAGCTTGCATTGCGAAAATTTCAAACCGGTGGTAATAATCAAATCATACTTGCTACCGACGGTAAGTTTACAGGGGGCAGCATGTCGCCTGACGAGTTCAGGCAGATGATTTCAGGTTATGCTGATAGGGGTATTACTATTTCAATAATTGGTTTTGGAGTGGATGAAAAAGCAATTGATTTTATGAAAGTGATGGCTAAATACGGGAGAGGAAAGTATATTCATGTTACAAGCAAAGACGATATCTCAAATATTCTCATCGATGAAATCAAATCAAATTCATTTATTGGTAAGTGATTGTGCAGATATTAATGTTGAGTTTAAAAGTCATAAAGTCTGAAAGTTTAACTCTTTTACTATTCAATTCAATTTACTGCCACTGCCACTTTTCAATAATCCACTGTTCCACATTTTATTAGTCCACGGTAATTTATCTCTCAATACCGAATACTTATTACTAACTTCTTAATTTCTTTTTTTTCATTATGCAGTTAGAATAATAACGTTATTTTTGATGTATTTTTATCAACTTATAGTTACCATAAAAGATGTATCCATTAATTAGTTTCTTCGGTGTGTTTATTTTAATGGTAATTGCCTGGTTATTGTCTGTCAATAAAAAAATTATTAACTGGAGGTTGGTTTTTTGGGGATTATTTTTCCAGGCTGCCTTTGCTTTGTTTGTATTTAAGGTGCCTGCCGGTCATAACGTGTTTCTGTTTTTAAACAATGTTGTACTTAAAATTTTAGATTCGGCATCTGCCGGGGCTAAGTTTGTTTTTGGCAGGTTGGCCCTTCCTCCCGGTACACAGAATGAACTGGGAGAGAAATCACTAGGGTTTATTTTGGCTTTCCAGGGCTTTCCAACTATTATCTTCTTTTCGGCATTAATGGCTATACTTTATTTTATTCGTTTTCTTCCCCTCCTAATTAAATGGTTTGCTTATCTTTTTACCCGGCTAATGCGTATTTCCGGGGTTGAATCGTTATGTGCCGTGAGCAACATATTCTTTGGTATAGAATCCGTCTTTACCATAAAGCCCTACTTAAAAAAATTAACCCCGTCAGAATTTGCTACTTTATTAACTGTTTCAATGTCAACGGTAGCTTCAAATGTAATGGCATTGTATGTATATAACCTTAAAGATATTTTCCCGACTATTGCCGGTCATTTGATATCAGCATCGTTTTTATCCGCACCTGCTGCCATTATCATTTCGAAATTAATGGTACCCGAAACCGGTCAGCCCATTACTTTAGGATTAAGAATTACTCCTTATTATGAACGGGAGAATAACCTTTTCACTGCAATTATTAATGCAGCGCAGTCTGCCGTTAAGTTTATTGTTGGAATTGCTGCACTTCTTATCGCTATTATTAGCCTTGTATATCTCATTGATTTATTTTTAGGTTGGCTGAGTGGTTTAATAGGACTGGGAAATGCTATCTCTCTTAAGGAAATTTTTGGATATATCTTTTATCCTTTCACGGTTATCCTGGGTATTCCACTTCAAGATGCAGGGGTTGCCTCGCAAATCATTGGTGAAAGAATGGTTGTTACAGAAGTAACCGCTTACCAAGACTTGGCTTTGGCCATTCAGTCCGGTGCAATACAAAACCCAAGGACAATAGTTATTACCTCGTATGCGCTTTGCGGATTTGCTCATTTTGCCTCAATGGCCATATTCATAGGAGGAATTACTGCATTAGTTCCTGAAAAAACTAATTTAATGGCAAAACTCGGTTTTAAATGCTTACTTGCAGCAACATTTTCCTGTTTAATGACAGCATGTATCGCCGGGATATTTATTGGTACAGAAACAATATTGTTCTCTTA
>CAZWGG010000109.1:548-11055 GCA_964633305.1 uncultured Bacteroidales bacterium | reverse complement strand
AAAATGGTTGTTTAAGAACTTGGTAATGACAATGTTGAATTGGTGAATGTTGAGACTCTTACTGAAGAAAAATTTCGCTCGTTTTATAATCTTATCCTGGGGGTACCAACATGGTTTGATGGCGAACTTCCAAACTATTGGGATGAGTTTGTCCCTGCAATTGAAGATATGAATCTTGGAAATAAATGCATTGCTATTTTTGGCAGTGGCGACCAAAAAGGATATCCTGAAAATTTTGTGGATGCTATTGGCATTATGGCTGACCTGCTTGAAAGCAGGGGAGCAAAACTTGTTGGGTTTACACCGGTAGAAGGATATAATTTTGAAAGTTCACGTGCACAAAGAGGTGACAAGTTAACAGGTTTGGCCCTTGACTTTGAAAATCAAGCTAAAATGAATAAAGAAAGGATTGCAAAATGGGTTCAACAATTAAAAAAGGAATTCCAGTAAAACTAAAATAGCATGACTAACACTATTAATGGCCAATCCGGGAATTACCAGAACAAGATTGTTTCGGTTTATGGATATGGCCGTTTAGGAAAATAATGGGCTGATATACTGGCAACCAATTTTCGTGTAAAAGTGTATTCGAGACGTGGATTAAAGCCTGGTGACATTGCAAATCCAAAAATTGAAATTACAAGTTTAGAAGACCTGCATAATTGCGATGCGCTGTTTTATTGTGTTGCTATTTCTTCGTTAGAGGAAGTTCTTAAGCAAACGAAACAATTTTTTAGAAACGATTGCCTATATTTTGATACCTGCTCTGTAAAAGTAGAACCCGTTGAATGGATGAAAAAACATCTGCCTGAAGATAGCCGGATTATAGCCACTCACCCTATGTTTGGTCCTGATTCATATCTCAATGCACAACATGATTTACCAATTGTAATGTCAAACATAAGGGCGACAGAAGATGAATTTATTCAGTGGACCAATTATTTTAATTCAAAAAAAATGCGCGTTGAAATAATGACACCTGATGAACATGACAAAATGGTGGCCTATTCGCAAGGTATTACTCACTATATTGGGCGTGTTTTAGCTGACTTAAACCTTAAACCTACAGTAATAAACACCTTAGGGTATGAGAAATTGCTTGAAATTATCCAGCAAACCTGTAATGACAGCTGGCAACTTTTTTGTGACCTGCAACGTTATAACCCTTATACAAAAGAAATGAGGACAGATTTGCATGAATCGATTGAAAAGATTTATTCAATTTTGAATAAGCTGTGAGCTTCTATAATGTCTGGTTTGATTTTCTTTTCTAAAAACTCCAGTGTTTCATCGTAAATATCTAATATTTGCCTTCCTAAATTTGTAAAGTGTTGAAAGAAAAATTGTAATTCATACAAAATATCGATATCCTCATTCCTGGTTTTCGTTTTTTTAAACCACTGTCTATTATGAATAAAGTCATCGACCAGGCGTGAATAAACATCTTGGACATTATATAAGTTTGATAATTCCATAACATCATTAAAATCTAAAAAAAGTAGTTTTATTATCATTCCTCAAAACGGACAGGAATTGGTTACCGTGAATGGTGAAGAAGATGGTGCTGAAGCCACGGCATACCTGCAGGCAATTGATGGTGTTGGAAGAGAAGATTTGTTTTACGGGTACAATAACGACAATGAGGCTATACCCTCAGATGAAGGGGAATATATGATTTCTTATATTATAAAACAAACCCCGTTTAGTATTTTTACCTTTCTTATGTTTTCATTGCCCCACATACATTTATCACCTGTCCGCTAACATACGAAGACAGGTCTGATGCAAGAAATAGTACTGTATTCGCAACTTCTTCGGGTGTTCCTCCCCTTTTCAATGGAATTTGGCTTTCCCACCGTTTTACTATATCTTCCGAAAGTTTTGCTGTCATTTCAGTAATAATAAAGCCGGGCGCTAGAGCATTACAGCGAATATTTCTCGATCCGAGTTCCTGGGCTATTGATTTTGTAAATCCTATGATTCCTGCTTTTGATGCTGCATAATTTGCTTGACTGGCATTTCCGGCCACGCCGACAACCGAACTTATAT
Organism: uncultured Bacteroidales bacterium; assembly: GCA_964633305.1. Classification (GTDB taxonomy): domain Bacteria; phylum Bacteroidota; class Bacteroidia; order Bacteroidales; family UBA10428; genus CAZWGG01. Next base: position 9,006 of record CAZWGG010000109.1, on the reverse strand, counting down.
TGACAATTGATCCCGAACGGTTTTTTAACATAATCTTTTGTATTGCCTTCGTAAAATTAAAGACCGATTTCAGATTGACATTTATCACTGTATCCCACTGTTGTTCACTCATCCTCATTAGTAGTGTATCCATGGTGATACCGGCATTATTAACGAGTATATCAACAGTGCCGAAATCACTAATTATCTCATTTACAACCTTTTCTGTTTCGTCAAATTTGCTAGCATCAGAAGCATAAGCTTTTCCTTTAACCCCAAGGTTGTTAATGGCTTTTTCCACCGATTTGGCATCGTCATTAATTACAAGATCGGTAAAAGCAATATGGGCACCTTCTTCAGCCATTCTAATGGCTATAGCCCTGCCAATGCCCCTGGCTGCGCCTGTTACAACGGCGGTTTTTCCTTCAAGTAGTTTCATTTGTTTTAAGATTTATTATTATTATTGGTTGCTGTTTTCTTAATTCTGGTTTCCGGTTATTGGATAGCAAGCCTTTTACCACTAGGTAAAAAGTTTTAAACAGATAACTTGTCAGCCATCATTTTTCCAATATCAGCAGGTGATTCAACAACATAAATGCCACATTTGGCCATAATATCCATTTTTGCTGAAGCAGTATCACCCTTCCCTCCTATTATAGCGCCTGCATGTCCCATTCTTCGCCCTTTTGGTGCCGTTCTCCCTGCTATAAATCCTACAACAGGTTTGGTTCCGTTTTCGTTGATCCATTGAGCGGCTTCAGCCTCCATGCTGCCACCTATTTCTCCAATCATCACTATTCCTTCGGTTGCCTTATCCTTCATAAAAAGTTTAATCACATCAAGCATTGATGTGCCGATAATTGGGTCGCCCCCAATACCCACACATGTTGATTGTCCCAGTCCTGCCTTTGTTATCTGGTCAACTGCTTCATAGGTAAGAGTTCCTGAACGTGAAACAATACCAATACCCCCCTTTTTATGAATAAACCCGGGCATTATACCTACTTTGGCTTCTCCCGGCGATATTACCCCCGGACAATTCGGCCCGATCAACCAGCATTCCCGACCTGATAAATACGATTTTACCTTTATCATGTCCAATGTAGGTATCCCTTCTGTAATACAAACAATAACCTGTATTCCTGCTTCGGCAGCTTCCATAATGGCATCGGCTGCAAATGCCGGCGGCACAAAAATAACCGATGTATTGGCATTTGTAGTATTCACTGCTTCATGTACGGTATTAAAAACCGGCTTGTCAAGGTGCTGTTGTCCCCCTTTTCCGGGTGTGACACCCCCAACAACATCTGTTCCATATTCAATCATCTGTTGGGCATGAAAAGTACCTTCACTGCCTGTAAAACCTTGTATTATGACCTTTGTACTTTTATTAACAAGAATACTCATTTGAATACTTTTATTAAAAACCCGGTAAAAGTATGATTTTAAATTAAAAATTAAAAACGTTAATTTGAACATAGCGTTATAAATTACCTATAAATAAGATAATCAAAATTATTTATGATATAAGATTTACAGGAATTAGTTGGTGCCTAAAATGAAAAATTATTAATATCCATTTTTATAACTTTAGGCGCTCCAAACTCCAGGCATTTTAAACTTCATACTATTTAAGTAATTTTGAAAAAAATTTACAATGATTGATGACAAGACCATAGCAGCCATATCCACAGCACACGGCACGGGGGCAATTGCTGTAATACGCTTATCGGGCAATGAGGCGGTTAATATTTGCGATAAGGTGTATTTCTCTTCTTCAGGAAAAAAACTCAACCAGCAGGCTGCAAATACCCTTCACTACGGTTTTATTAAAGATGGGGGCAACACCATTGATGAAGTGGTGGTTGGATTGTTTAAAGCCCCCAATTCTTACACGGGAGAAGACCTCGTTGAAATTTCCTGTCATGGTTCGCTATATATACAGCAACGAATACTTGAACTCTTGATATTAAGAGGTGCCCGTATGGCCCAACCAGGTGAATTTACCCTACGTGCTTTCCTGAATGGAAAAATGGACTTGTTACAAGCTGAAGCAGTTGCCGACCTTATTGCTTCAAATTCAAAAGCATTTCACGATGTTGCCATCAACCAGATGCGCGGGGGATTTACCGGTGAAATAAAAAAATTAAGGAAACAATTGTTGACTTTTACATCGTTAATTGAGCTTGAGCTCGACTTTAGTGAAGAAGATGTTGAATTTGCCGATCGTGACGAATTGAAAAAGCTGGTGCAGGAAATTGAGATATTACTGCGTACACTCAAAAATTCATTTGCTCTTGGAAATGCCATAAAAAATGGGATACCTGTGGCCATTATCGGTAAAACAAATACCGGCAAATCCACGTTGCTTAATTTGCTGCTTAAAGAAGACAAAGCCATTGTTTCTGAAATCGAGGGCACAACACGCGATTTTATCGAGGATACCATATCTGTAGACGGGGTACATTTCAGGTTTATTGATACAGCAGGGTTACGGCATACCTCCGATCATATTGAAAAACTAGGCATTGAACGTACGTATAAAAAAATTGAACAGGCCAGTATTATCATCTTGCTTATTGATGCAAACGATGCCGTGGAAGATAATTTAAAATCGATAACCGATATTAAGAAAAAAATTAGCAAAACAGACAAGAAGTTGGTTGTTGTTTTAAATAAAACAGACCTTTGTTCTCCCGGAACAATTCAAGCTGCTACACCTAAAATTAATGAAACACTGAATGATAACGAAAGGTTTGTCCCTATGTCGGCCAAAAAAGGTGAAAACCTGGATATACTTGAAAAAACACTAAAAGAGCTTATACATGCTGAAAATCTTGAACAAAATGCAGTAATTGTTACCAATGTAAGGCATTTTGAAGCATTAAGCCATGCACACGAGGCTATTGTAAGAACAAAAGAGGGACTGGAAAACCATTTATCCGGTGACCTGCTATCACAGGACATACGGGAAACGCTCTACTACTTAGGTGAAATAACAGGCGAAATAACTACCGACGAAATACTGGGGAATATTTTTAAGAATTTCTGTATCGGCAAATAAGGTTGTTAAAATAATAAATAAAATTATGAGAACACTGGTAAAAACTTATATATCAAAACAAACAGGGCGACATTAAACTAGATGTTAGACTTGAAGATGAAACTGTATGGCTTACACAAGACCAAATGGCGGTTGTGATTAAACCGGATATTCTATTTTAAGAATAACATTATTAAACAATAATGGATAATTTTACGTTCAATAGAACAGAATAATTAATTACTTTTGTGTAAAGTAAAAACGAATGGAAAATTTCAAAAATTACATTAGTATCAATCCCAATATAAGGTTTGGTAAACCTTGTATAAAAAACACACGCATTTCTGTGGGGGATATTTTAAGTTGGTTGGCTTCTGGTATGACTTATGAAGAAATATTTAATGATTTTCCTGAAATTAAAAAAGAGCATATTATGGCAGCACTAGCTTATTCTGCTCATAGAGAGCATTCAGTAAAAACTATAACCCACAATGAAGCTTCTAATTGATGCAAATTTATCATACCGTTTGGTTAAAAAATTAAAAAGTTATTATCCGCAATGCATTTATGTTTCAAGTTTGGATTTAGACAGACCGGCAAAGGATATTGATATTTGGAATTGGGCGAAAAAAAATAATTACATTATTGTTACCAATGATGAGGATTTTGAGAATCTTTCCGATTTAAATGGTTTTCCTCCAAAAATTATCTTATTAAAAACAGGTAATCAATCCACAAATTTCATAGCAGATGTACTTATAAATAAGAGTAAAGTTATTGATAAATTCGTTAAAAATGATGAATTAGGTTTATTGGAAATAATTTAATATTAATTGAACAATGGGATCACTTTTTGTATCCTTATGTACTAACTAATTGATTATTAATAATAATTACATTTCGTATTGTTGCCCAAAACACATAAAAAAGGAGACACAATACTTCATATCTTTTTAACCACAGACACATTGTGAATAACTCCGAATTAATAATGGTTTGCCAAGTAGAATTGAAAAGCGTGGCAATGAAGAAATGTATACGGCTATTAACATATTATCGTTAGGATACTGCGAAACGAAATTTAATATTTGCGTTGTTGTTTCGGAATTATTTTTTATCATTGTTCTTGGGATATTTTGTTTTGTACATCTCAAAAATGCCGACACTTTAGTTATTTTTGGGAAAAAAACTTCCTTTTTTTTGAATTATGCAGGCTAAAAAACATTTTTGATGAGAAAAGTTTTGTCTTTTTTACTTCTTATTATTCTTCTGAACAATAAAGCTTTTTCCGGAGAAATAGAATCATTATTAAATCAACTGGATTCTGTAATGAAAATCAGGCCCCAGATACTGGCGGCAAAAGAAAATGAGTTTAAAGATATGAAAGCCCTGTTGAGCGAAGCAAAGGGCAAACCAAAACAAATGTATGATATCACCAAACAAATTATTCAGAATTATATTCCGTATAAATTTGATTCGGCCCTGTATTACATAGAGCAGAACCTGATTTTAGCCAGGTACTTAAACAATGTAAAGATGTTAAATGAAACATTGTTGTTACTGTCCCAGATTTTATCAGATGGGGGTGTATACGTTGAGGCGTTGGATGTAACAGCAAACATTAACCGGTCTGCCCTGTCCGCTCATCTATTAAGAAACTATTATTACAATTCTCTGAAGCTTTATTCCAAACTGAAGGATAATTCTATCACTACAAAAAATAAACAAAAATATAATAAACTGTACCAATGTTATAGCGATTCGTTAATGCAAGCCTCATATCCAGAGTCGGAATGGTATTTGGAATTGGCCGAGAAAAAGTTGAGAGACTCACGTCAAATGGAAGCCTGCCTCGATATAAACACAAAAAGATTATCAAAATGTCAGATGAACAGCCGTACATACTCTTTTGTCACCTATGAGCGTTCCCTAATCTACCAAATTATGGGGAAAACAAAGTTGCAAAAAAAGTTTTTGATATTGTCTGCAATGTCAGATATCAGGTCATCGACCATGGACAACGCATCCCTAAGATTGTTGGCAACACTGCTATATAAGGAGAAAAATGTTGACCGTCCTTATCAATACATACAATTTGCATTTGATGATGCCGAATTTTTTAATTCCCCGTTAAGGTTATTGGAAATCTCAAATACATTAGCAATAATCAATCAAACATATCAGGCAAAAACAGAATCACAAAAAGCTAAATTTTACAATTTGTTAATCGTTATCAGCATCCTGGGTCTTTTTACCATGTTTGCAATGTTGTTAATTTACTGGCAGAAACGGAAATTAATCATTATAAGAAGAGATTTGCAACTGGCAAATAAACAACTCAAGGAACTAAATGACCATCTGAATTCAACCAATGATAAACTGCAAGCAGTAAATAAAGAACTGGCTGAATCAAATCATGTTAAAGAACAATATATTGGAAACTTTATAAGCATCTGCTCTAATTATATTGATAAACTGGACAAATTTCGAAAACTTGTTAATATGCAGATTACATCGCACAAATTGAATGAACTTTTTGAATATACTAAATCCAGAACATTGATTGAAAATGAGTTAAAAGAGTTTTATGAAAATTTTGACAATGCATTCCTGAGCATATATCCGGATTTCGTCGAAGAGTTTAATGCCTTATTGGTCGAAGATGAACGAATATCTCTTAAAAAAGGAGAGTTGTTAAATGTCGAACTCCGCATTTTTGCACTCATTCGCTTGGGTATCTTAAGTAGCTCAAATATCGCCGGATTATTGAGATATTCGGTGAATACCATATATAACTACCGGGTAAAAATTAAAAATAAAGCCATCGTTCCACGTGAGGATTTTGAGAAAATCTTACTGAAAATTGGAACGTTTAATAAGATTGCTCCCGTTTAAGATTACATACCGGTTTTTGCTTTGTTTTCCTGATTTATAGTTTTTTTAGATGCAATTATACTTTGAAAACAAGTCTTTTTTCAGGTATTTATTTTTACTATGTCCACTTTTTTCTCTTTTAACGTTAAGTGTAACTAATTTAAAACCATTCATATATGATTTTTCGGCCCTCCTTTAGTCCACTTTGAAACTACACTCTTTTGTTGAACAGGTTTTTGTAAATTACTTTTGAACCGATAATCTTCAAGCAAGAATTTTGCTATAAAATATTAACCTATTAAATGAATCCTCTTATGAAAAGTATGTTAACCCCTATTGCACGAATAAATATATTATCCTTTTTTATTATTTCATATTTTATAATTACTGTGGTACCTGGTTATGGGCAGGACAAAACCTCTACACTCAAACAAACCCCTGAAGAATTAGCCATTGAAAAAAAAATTGACTATTTACTGGGGCAAATGACCCTCGAAGAAAAGGCAGGGCAGTTGACCCAATACAGTGGAAACGATACGGTTACAGGTCCGCTTAAGTTTGTGTCCACTCAGGTTGAAGACATTAAAAAAGGGCTTGCTGGTTCCATTTTGAATGTAGTTGGCACTGAAAATACCCGTGAACTTCAGGAGTTGGCTATGGAAAATTCACGCCTAAAAATCCCGCTTATTTTTGGTCTGGATGTGATACACGGGTACAAAACCCTTTTTCCTATTCCACTGGCGGAGGCAGCCAGCTGGGATCTTGCAGCCATAGAACAATCGGCAAGGGTTGCTGCTATTGAAGCTTCCTCGGCCGGTATTAACTGGACATTTGCCCCAATGGTGGATATTGCCCGCGACCCTCGCTGGGGCCGAGTGATGGAGGGTGCCGGTGAGGACCCCTATTTTGGATCACTGGTGGCTGCTGCACGTGTACGCGGATTTCAGGGCAGTAACCTGGCCAACAAAAATTCTATAGTAGCCTGCGCTAAGCATTTTGCCGGGTATGGTGCTGTGGAGGCCGGACGTGAATACAATACTGTTGATATTTCAAGGCGGGTGATGAACGAAATTTATCTTCGCCCCTTCAAGGCCACTGTGGAAGCCGGAGTAGGCACATTTATGAATGCATTTAACGAATTTGAAGGTATTCCTGCCACAGCCAATTCCTATTTGTTGCGCGATAAGCTCAAAGGCGAATGGAATTTTAACGGTTTCGTGGTTGCCGACTGGAATTCAATCGGTGAACTGGTTATCAACGGTTTGGCAAATGATGAAAAAGATGCCGCACAAATGGCTATTAAAGCAGGTAACGACATGGACATGGTTACCGGTGCCTATCGGAAATATCTGGTCGAACTGGTTAAAACCGGTAAAGTTGACATCAAGCTTGTTGACGATGCGGTACGTCGTGTTCTGCGTATTAAATACAGGCTTGGATTATTCGATAACCCTTACAAAAATTGTGATGCTGCCCTTGAAAATCAAATGCTGCTTCATCCGGCCCACATAGTGGCTGCCCGTGAAATGGCCCGTAAATCTATTGTTTTGCTTAAAAATCAGGAACATATCTTACCACTTTCTTTGAACATCAAAAAGATAGCAGTTATCGGTCCATTGGCCGACTCAAGAGACGATATCCTGGGTTTCTGGTCGGCACAGGGTGAAGGGAAAGACGCGGTAACCGTTCTTGAAGGCATCAGGGACGCCGTATCCCCTTCTACTGAAGTTTTGTATGCCAAAGGATGTAACATCGACGATCAACTATCCCCTGTGTATGACGAAGCCATTGCCGTAGCGCTGCAAGCCGATGTCGTTGTACTGGCCATAGGTGAGAACCGCGAAATGAGTGGTGAAGCCTCAAGCCGGGCGTTCATCAGCATTCCCGGCAGACAAGAAGAACTGCTGGACAATCTGCTGAAAACGGGAAAACCCATAGTGGTACTGTTGATGAACGGACGTCCCCTTGCCATCCCCGGTTTGGTTTCAAAAGCCCCGGCATTGCTTGAAACCTGGTTTTTGGGTTCGCAGGCAGGCAATGCCATAGCCGATGTGCTGTTCGGCAAATATAACCCGGCAGGTAAGCTCACCATGAGCTTCCCTTTTGCAGTGGGGCAGGTTCCTGTTTACTACAACCACAAAAACACCGGTCGTCCGGAAATGCCGAACTCCGACCGATGGATATCGCACTACCTCGACATTCCCAATGAGCCTCTTTTTCCCTTTGGCTTTGGCTTGAGTTACACCACCTTTGAATATTCGAACCTGAAATTGAACAAGGCAACAATGAAAATGGACGATTCCATCAGCGTATCCATTACAGTCAGAAATACTGGCAAATATGATGGCGAAGAAGTGGTGCAGTTGTATGTGCGCGACCTGGTGGGCAGTGTGACACGTCCGGTAAAAGAACTGAAAGGTTTTAAAAAGGTGATGATCAAAGCCGGGGAGAGCCTGGATATTTCATTTACCCTAAAAGCCCCGGATATGGCCTTTTTCACCAAAGATCTGACATACAAAGCCGAACCGGGTGATTTTAAAGTGTTCGTGGGTACCAATTCGG
>CAZWGG010000109.1:0-538 GCA_964633305.1 uncultured Bacteroidales bacterium | reverse complement strand
GAACATGACCATTACCCACACGACGTGCAGAAAAAACACAAAACATAAAACAAACAAATCCGAACAATGTGATTTTAAAGTGTTCGTGGGTACCAATTCGGTCGACTGCAAAGAGGCCGTGTTTTCACTGACAGAATAAATGTATCAATTGTACGGATAAAAAAATCTATATTAAACAAAAACCAAAAACCTCCTATATTACTTATTTGAACATCAATCGTATTTTTCCTAATTACTAATACTAATTTAACTAACATGAAAAAACTACATTTTACACAAGATTCAAAACGCCTCTTAAGAAGAAGCTATTTATGGTACCCACCATAAACGGCCTTGGTTGACCTTTCAGGATTATTATCACACCAGACCAATTGGTGTAATGTTTTTACTTTATATTAATAACCACATAAAAGGCATTATAAACTATGATAAAAATTATTCAATCGCAAAAATTGTGTCTAATAATTATGCGAATAACTCTTATTCAAATGGCATTAGCCCTGATATTTTCTACCATTGCCTCCGCTGGTATACAGAA
>CAZWGG010000108.1:0-11136 GCA_964633305.1 uncultured Bacteroidales bacterium | reverse complement strand
TCCAAGAAATAAATATCTGTCCAGCTGTTTATTTCTTGGATTGTTTTCATTATTGTAGTTAAATTAGTTTGCAATTGACGTGAGTGAGTTGCAAAGTTATTTAACTACAATAATGAAAACAATCCAAGAAATAAACAGCTGGACAGATATTTCAGATTGGAGAGAAATATCAAATCAATATGCCGATATATATTGGTTTCGAAAAAAGCCTTTAAGAGATATGTTAGGTTACGATTGGAGAGTGCCTGAATCTGTACGGGAGAATATTGCAATAGGAAACATTAATGAAAAAATGAGTGGCAGATTAACAGATGAACAGATGCATAGGCTTATTTACACTATCATTTAATTAAAAGTTTTTAAAATAGAAATAGACTTTACACTACTAAAATATAAAAGTTAAAACTTAGAAATATGAAAAAATATAGTAAGAGAATTGGCTTTAGCAGGATTTTTAAAACAATAAAATCTTTAAATAAATTTATTGTTTCATTTTTTTGTTCAAGTCAGTTTCTGTTTATATCTTGTACAAACAATTCACACTGTCAGGAAATGAATTATGGAATAAATGATAACAACGGCAGATATGCTAAATCCGGTGACGCAAAGATTTATTATGAAGTTTACGGTGAAGGTAAACCGGTTGTACTCCTGCACGGAGGTTATTCATATATTGATCAGTACAAACAATATATCCCGGTATTAAGCAAAAAATACAAAGTAATAGCTATAGCATCTCGCGGATACGGAAAATCAGAAATTGGGACTCAAAAATTCTCATATAGCTTGCTTGCTGATGATGTTAAAGCCGTTATAGAAAAGGAAGGAAAAGATAAAGCTGCTATTATTGGGTTTAGTGATGGAGCAATGATTACTTATATTGTTGCTTCAAAATATCCAGATATTGTAGGAAAAGTAATAGCTATGAGTGGACCTTTAGGTACATGCGGATATTCAAAAGAGGGATTACATTGGTTTGAAACTTGCAATTCTTCAGGATTTGAACAAAAAAGATAATGCCGGAACCTCAACGATGGAATGAATTTTTTGACAATTTGAAAATAATGTGGTCGGAAACAAGTATACTCTCATTTGATAGTCTGAAAAAAATCAAATGTCCTTTTCTGCTTATGGTTGGTGACAGAGACGAGTTTTGCAGGTTAGATCATATGAAGGAAATTAAAAGTAACATTCCAAATTCAGAATTAATAATAATTCCAAACTCCAGTCATGTGAACGTTTCTCCTCGTAATAAAGAATTATTCGAAAGATATGTTCTAAAATTTCTGGATTAAATATTTTAAAAAAGCACTTCTAATATAATTTCAAATAGGATTAACTAATTATTTGAATAGCAAAGAATAAAATTGTTATCCTTAAGCCTTATTCCTTGTTATACATTTTAACCCAAATTATACATTAGAAAATGCGTAATCGACAAATCCATTGTAATTAATTCATTTTTAGTAAATTAAAAACAATCGCTAGATCGGTATTAAACTCAATTAATAAGTTTAGCACAAAAAAAATTGAATTATGCTATTTAATGCTTTTGAAAACACATGTCTTGAAAAAAAAGACAATATAGCTTTAGTGACAAAGAAAAAGTCATATACCTATGAAGAGATTCTTGCTTTAATACGCGAACTGGCATCAAAAATAAAGCAAACAGACTCTGCCGCTTCAACTCCAATTGGCTTAGCCTTCTCAAACAGTGTGGAATTTCTTTCTCTAATTTTTGCTAATTTATCTGAAAAGATACCCTCTGTATTATACGGTTCATCGCTAAAAGCAAAAGAAATTTCATATCATGTAAATAATTTGGGTACCAAAATTGTATTTGCCAGTCCTGATTTAGAATCAATAATGCTGGAAGCCGGAGGAATAAAACAAGAACCCTTATCAGCGACAATTGATTCCTGGTATTTCAATGTTAAACCTAATCCGGAATTTAAAAACGGAGACTTTATCTGTCAATTAACAAGTGGTACCAATGGAAATCCCAAAGCTGTGGTACGGACTGAAATGGCAGTTTGGAAACAGATTATTGACACAGCTGAGAAAATAAACCTGTCAGAAAACGATAGTGTGTTAAATATTCCTCCAATACACCATGCTTATGGACTAATTAACGGATCCTTAGTTGCACTGTGTAATGGAGTAAAGTTGACATTGCACAATGGTTTTATGCCGGCAGATGTTATGGATGCTATACAAAATCAAAAAATATCAATTTTATATGCTGTTCCTTTTATGTATAATATTTTAAATCACCACTTTAAAAATCTTGATCAGGAAAAACAACAAAAAATTGATTTTTCATCACTCAGACTTTGTCTTTCTGCAGGTGCAAAAATGCCGGTTGAAATCGCAAAAACATTTTACAATAATTTCCAAAAATATATTTGTCAAAATTATGGATCAACTGAAACAGGCGTGATGAGTATTAATTTAGACACTGTTTCACATTTTGAATCGGTGGGCATGCCATTTGGTGATCGTATATTTCATGCCCGTGACGAAAAGGGTAATTCGCTTCCGCCTAACAGTATTGGTGAACTTTGGTATAAAAGTCAGGCTACTGCCCGGGCTTACATCTATCCAAAAGAATTAAACTCAACTATTTTTTTTGAGGGATGGTATAAAACAGGTGACTTGGGAAAAATTGACGAGGATGGGTATGTATATTTATTGGGAAGAAAAAGCAGTATGATAAATGTTGCAGGACTAAAAGTAGACCCTGCAGAAGTCGAAAACACCATTTTAAAAATAGAAGGTGTTAAGGAGACAGCCGTTGTCGGAATTCCATACGCAATGTCGGGCCAAGCGGTAAAAGCTTTTGTAGTTGCTTTTGACAAATTAAATGAAATGGACATTATCAATCATTGCAAAAAAGAATTAGCAAATTTCAAAGTCCCCAGATTCGTCCAGTTCATTGACAAATTACCCAGAACAAAAACAGGCAAAGTATTAAAAAAATATCTTATTAATTAATAAATAGCTTTAAATATGTTTGATATAAAATTAACACGTGAAGATTTTATTTCACAATATCCACCATTAAACTTCTTAGATAAGGAAGAAGTAAGAAAAATGTGGAAAAAAGATGAGATACATCTGTATTTTCATATCCCGTATTGTGTTCATAAATGTGATTTTTGTTATTACAAATCTTATACAATTGGTAGAAATGAAATACCAGGTGAATATGTTGATTCCCTAAAAAGGGAAATACAACTATATTCTGCAATGCCAGAGATGCAGACCAAAATCGTGAAATCTATGTACTTTGGAGGCGGAACGCCCATTTTGTTGGATGAAAAACAAATTGAATCAATACTTACTTGCATCAAATCAAGTTTTAAACTAGCCGATGAATACGAGTTATGTTTTGAAGCTCGTCCGGGGCCATGGACAAGTGATGAAAAACTAAATTTGTTAAAATCTCTTGGTTTAAACAGATTGAGCATTGGATGCCAAAGTCTCGATAATGAAGTACTAAAGGTTAATGGAAGATATCATATAGACTCAGTATTTTATAAAACGTATGAGAGAGTGAAAAAAGCAGGGATTTTTTCTGTTAATATTGATCTCATGTCCGGTATGGTTAATCAATCATTAGAAAGTTTTTTAAATACCGTAGATAAAGTTGCTGAATTGAAACCCGAAAATATAACTATATATAAAATGGAAGTATATTTAAACAGCATTTTATATAGAAAACTTCGAAAAGGTGAGATTACCCTTATTTCTGATGAAGATGAAGCTGAATATGTAAGACAAGGATATAAAATTTTTCTTGACAATGGTTACGAAATGTCAGATAGTTTCAGTTTTATGCTATCACCGGAATATTATCATGTTCAAAGATATCATACATGGAAAGGAGCAGATTTACTGGGAATGGGCGTATCGTCTCATTCATGCTGTAATGGCTTTGTTTTCCAGAATGAGTTAGAGTTAGCAGATTATCTTGATAGTATTAAATTAAACAAACTACCCGTTCAACGTGCCCATAAAATGTCAACCAGGGAAAAAATGATTCAACGTGTTCTTTTTGGAATAAGGAAACTAAAACTATCCCGTTCGGAATTTATTGATGAATTTGGAATAGATATGATGTATGTCTTTAAAGATGAGTTAAATTATCTTAGTGAAAACGGATTTATAATAATACACCCTGAATACATCGAAACCACCTATGAAGGCGCTATTTTTTCTGATGATATTGTAAGAATATTTTACCTGCCAAGTCATCAAGAAATGATGATAGCACATGCATTTAGATCATAAAAATAAGGAGGAAAATAAAATGAAAAAAGAAGAAATTGTTAATGAATTAAAACTAATCTTAAAAAGCGATAAGTTTTCTGCATTCAGAAACCACATCGATTCAATTAATGACAACACGTCATTATTAAAAGATATCGCCATGGATTCTATACAAATCCTGGAATTTGTAATAGAAATGGAAAAAAAGTTTTCTTTTAGTTGTGAAGCGAATGAATTAAACCTTGATATTTTCAATAGATTCGAAAGCCTAGTATCTTTTATTCAAAAAAAATTAGTGAGCAAAACAGAAGATCAGGTATCAAATGTTGAAAAATAAAGAAAATATACATTTTTGAATGATTCACGAAACAATAACGTTAGATGTTAATTAAATCATTATAATAACACTGTTTTCCTTATTGTAATCCCCAGTTTTCTGGCCTATATGAAAATATTTATTTCCATTACAACAATAACAACCTTTAAACTTTCTAGATTACTTTACTCAAAATAGAAGGTTCTTAAAGCTACTTGTATAATCAATTAATTGAATTAAAAATAGGAGGAATTATAAATGAAAGTGTTGATTATAGATAATTACGATTCATTTACGTATAACATCTACCAGGCTGTTGGTGTAATAACCGGCACTGAGCCTCTTGTTTACTTAAATGACCAGATTACGGTCGATCAAGTAAAAGAAATTGGTCCCGAAAGGATAATTATTTCTTCCGGTACAGGAAATCCAGTAAAAAAAGAAAATAGGGGAAACTGTGCCGAAATAATAGGGGCCTTTTACCAGGAAATACCCATATTGGGTATAAGCATGGGGCATCTCATTCTTGCCCATGTGTTTAATTGTAAAATAATGTTTTCACCTAATATACAACATGGTGAATTAATTTCAGTAAACCTTAATAAGGTCGACTTATTTAATAAGCTACCTGAAAAAATATTGGCAATGGCTTATTATACATTTATTATAGATAAAAAAAGCTTACCGGATAATCTAAACCTTATTGCGAAAGCAGATAATAATTCGATAATGGGATTTCAACTTAAGAATTATCCTGTATATGGGCTTCAGTTTAACCCGGAATCCATGGGGACAGAAAATGGCAATATGATTTTTCAGAATTTTTTAAGCTAATAATAGTTTTTAAAAAATGGTATATAAAAATTACTTACTAAATCAAAATAAAGGAGGTGTATTATGAATTGTTATAAAAATATTGAAGTATTACACACAGATGTACTCCTTTCAAATATGGTATCATCATTTTCATCAACAAAATATTACGGTATTCTTGAAAGCTCTCTGTACCATAAAGAAAGAGGACGATATTCAATATTATATGCTTTACCTACCCTTGTTATTAAAGGGTACGAATCGGAATCAGAAGTTTTACATTTTGATACTTCAAATAACTTAATAAAAACTGAAATTATAGGGGGTGAACCTTTACTTCTGGTGAAAGAATATTATAAAAAATACAACGCAGTAAATGACGATCGATATCCAATTGTCGGCGGCGCTATAGGGTATTTATCAAATGATTTATATACCCCGGATTCGCTTGATCAAGCAAAACAAAATAAATCTGCAAGCAGTAATCCATCGCTAATATTTGGTTTCTATGAAACAATGATTTTAGAAGATAAACTGGAGAATAAAAAGTATATTATATCTACCGGTATTGCTGATTGTAGTGTTGATGAATGCAAAAAACGGGCAGAAAAGAAAAAAGAAATATTTTTAGATTATATATCTAAAACCAGAAATATTAACCTGCCTCTGCCGGAAGATGACGAGCTGAGAAATATTGAGTTAAAAAATGTAAAACAAATACAAAAAAAAGAATACATTGAAACGATAAACAAAATTAAGGATTTGATTAATAAGGGAGAAGTTATGCAGGTATGCTTTACTTATCAAAAAGAGATTGATTTTAACAGTTCTCCTTTTCATTTATATCACGTGTTAAGAAAGACAAATCCAAGTTCTTTTGCATGTTATATGGATTATGACGGTTTCTCAATTATAAGCTGCTCTCCGGAAAGATTTTTAAGGCTTAATCCTGATAACACAATAGTTGGCCAAATGATAAAGGGAACTAAAAAACGAGGAAGTACGCTGGAAGAAGACCTTAAGATTAAAGAAGAATTAAGAACATCCAAAAAAGACAGAATAGAGCATATTATGGTTGCAGATTTAATGCGGAATGATATAGGTAAAGAGTCTCAGATTGGAAGTGTTAAAGTGCTAAAGTTTCTGGAAGTAATTGAATATCCGAATGTGAATCATCTGGTTTCATTTTTTGGGGCAAAAGGTAAATGTGAGAACCAGGAATCTTTTTTTAACTATTTAAAGTCATCGGCTCCTGCCGGAGGAATATCGGGAGTTCCTAAAAAAAGGGCAATTGAAATAATTAAAAGTTTGGAATCAGACAGGAGGGGAATATATACAGGCTCGTTAGGATATTTTGGGTTTAATAATTCAATAGACTTTAGTACAATTGTCCGAACTGCCATAATTAAAGGAAATAAAGCATCTGTTGGGACAGGTGGCGCTATTGTATACAGCTCTGTTCCTGAAGATGAATATGAAGAAACAAATGTTAAAGTGAACTTTATTTTACAGGCAATAACTTATTTAAACAATTTAAATACTTCAGAAAAAATTATGATTTGTGAAAAAAGCAGCAATCTGGTATCAAATTAACTTTGTTTCTAAAAAAGTACTTAGATTATATGCATTGATTAAATCTTTCAAATAGCATATCAAATTTATTCCCAATACTTAATTTTCGGAAATTATTATTATATTTTTTTAATATGCTAGTGTTTCTATTCTTGTGGTAAGATAAAATCATCCCAAACCTGCTAAATGCATTATTAAATACAAATTCATGGAAAATGAGAAATACATACTTAACCAGAATTTTGAGAATAAAATAAAAAAGCTCCCTAAAATCCTGCAAATTATATTAAATACAGACGGAACAGTGACTGATATATTATCAAAATGGTTAGGTGAAAATGTCACTGTAGAGAAGCTTTTAGAGAAAAAAGGATTAATGTATAAAGAATCAGATAAAAATGAACATAATTTCGATACAGATACCCTTTTAGACGAAAGAACTATTTTGATTAATGATAACAAAAATAATCGTCCGTTGGTTATGGCTGTCTCAGCAGTTTATCTCGAACACTTACCGGAATATATAAAACAAAAGCTTCATAATACAAATACAGGGGTTGGTAAGCTATTACGTATTGAAAAAATACCCTGTCATCGTGAGATTGAGAAAATAGAATTCTTACCTATTTCGTATGTTAGAAATTTTTCAAAATATTTTCCCAACGAAAAATCTGCCATATTATATAAAAACCAAAGTATCTATATTGGAATGGATTTAACAAAAAAAATTCTAACAATAAATTCTTATTGGCCTGCATCTATAAAACTTTGATTAAACGAATTATATCTAACGGTCATTATAAAATAATTTTCTTATGGATAAAAATAAAAACTTACTTAATCAAGACTTGGAAAATAAATTAAAAAAACTCCCAAAAATATTGCAAATTATATTGAACACGGAGGGAACAGTAACCGAGATTTTATCAAAATGGATTGGAGAAAATGTTAATATTGAAAAACTTGAAGAGAAAAATGGGATAGTCTATAAAAAATCAGATGTAAATGAACATAAATTTGATACAGATACTCCTTTAGATGAAAGAACTATCCTGGTTAAAGATACTAAGAGTGGACATCCTTTGATTATGGCAGTATCTGCAGTCTATCTCGAACATTTACCACGTTATTTAAAAGATAAACTTCATAATACTAATATTGGTGTTGGCAAATTATTGCGTGTTGAAAAAATTCCTACACATCGCGAAATTGAGAAAATAGAATTTTTGCCATTATCATATATTGAAAATTTTTTAATACATTTTCCTGAAGAGAAAGATGCTGTTATACACAGGAATTACAATATTTATATGGGTATGAAATTAACGAAAAAAATCCTTAGGATAAATGAATATTGGCCAGCATCAATTAAATTGTAACATATACTTTTTTTATCTATTAATAGTAGATTTAATACCAACAACTATACAATGAATAAGAGTAAATATATACATTTTTTTGGTGATCAAACAGCCGAAGGTGGTGTTGAGAAAAAACACCTGTTAGGTGGAAAAGGGGCAAATTTGATCGAAATGACCAGGCTAGGTATTTCTGTACCTCCCGGGTTTGTTATTACCACTGAGGTTTGTGATTTGTTTTTTAAAAATAACAAAAAATTACCTAAAAAAATTAAACAGGAGATAGAACATAATCTTGAAAAGCTTGAAAATGCATCAAGGGCAAAGTTTGGAGGAGTGAAAAATCCTCTTTTAGTTGCTGCACGCTCCGGGGCAATGGTTTCTATGCCGGGAATGATGGATTCTATTTTAAACATTGGGATGAATGAAAGTATTATAGACGTCATTAGTAAAACTACCAGTAATTTATATTTTGCTTGGGACACTTATCGCCGGTTTATTCAAATGTATAGTGATGTCGTTAAGAAGATACCTCCAAATAATTTTGAAGAAGCCCTATTAAAAATAGCGAAACCTTTAAATAAGCATACAGAAATAAAGAATATAATTAATTTAGTTTCGGAATATAAAAAAATATATAAAAAATATACAAAAACAGATTTTCCGTCATGTGCAAGAGAGCAATTATGGGATGCTATCGATGCTGTTTTTTGTTCATGGAATAATGATAGAGCTGTTGAGTATAGAAAAAGAAAGAATATTAATGGCCTAATTGGAACAGCAGTTATTGTTCAAGCAATGGTTTTCGGGAATTTAGGAGACAACTCCGGAACAGGTGTTTATTTTACACGTGATCCTTTAAACGGTGTAAAAGAACCTTATGGGGAATACTTAATAAATGCACAAGGTGAAGATGTTGTTGCAGGTATTATTGATCCTGAACCAATTCATTCTTTAAAAAAAGTAAATAGAGAAATATACAGCCAGTTGATCAATTATGGAAAAATCCTGGAAAAACATTTTAAAGATATGCAAGATATAGAATTTACTTTTCAAAAAGGAAAGCTTTATATTCTTCAGACCAGATCGGGACGACGTACAGAATCAGCGGCAAAGAAAATTACAGCTGATATGGTAGAGGAAGGCATAATTAATTAAAAGATGATGATTTATATTGACATTTCCACATTATAAAAACTTTTGTATTATTGTATAATATTCAAGTATTGTTCTTTATAGAGGCATATTCTTGATCGTTCAGCAAATAAAATTGAATTATGTCAATGAATCCATAAAAAAGTAAAAAAATCGTATTCAGGTTCAATCAAACAACCATTAAAAATATATTCAGATGAAAAAAATACTTTTAGCACATCTTTTTTTGTCTTTTATCTGTTATTCAACTATTCAATCACAAGTAGTTTATGTTGATTGTAATATTGGCAATGATAATAACAAAGGCACAAAAGAAGCTCCAGTTTTTTCTATAAAAAAAGCTGTTGAAATTATAAGGAAAGCAAATAAAAGAAAGGTCATGAAAATAAATCCTGGAATATATATCCTGGATAGTGTCATTACAGTTTCTACTGAAAAACCAACATCTGAAGGTATTATTATCGAGGCCTCTATTTTACCTGATGATTCGTTATGGACACCTGAGAAAATGCCGGTTATTATTAATAAAGCAGAAAAAGGACAACTGCCAGGTGAAAATAGTTCAATTATTGTAAGTTTCTTAATTGAAGAAAGTCATGTTAAGATACGTGGATTGAAATTCCTCGGCTATAATTATCCTGTAAACATGTATTTTCCAATTGCAAGATTAAATGTTGAAAGAACAGATTTATTAGTTGAACAATGTATGTTTTTAGGTAATCTTCAATCATCTGTAATTCAGATAGCTATCATCGCACATGGAGATGAAGTTAAAGTCGATCATTGTATTTTTTATAATGCCAATAATACAGTTGTGTTTTATGAAGATTCGGGAAATGGTTTAAAAACAGGAAACAGAATAACTAATTGTATTGTTTATGGTGCAAGTGAAAGCGCTATTTGGACAGTTAAGCCCGATACTAATTTTGTTTATAAAAATAATATAGTTACAAATTGCAACTTTTTTTGGGTCAAAAACCCCGAAAATACTACAACATATACTATAGATAGTTGTATAATAGTAAACAATAGAAATTATACGGGAAACAATAATTTATCTCCAGTAACATTCGAAATTAATGAGAACGATGTTATAAAAGAAGGTGAAATATCGTTAAGAAAGATCAACACTATTTGGGCTCCATGGCCTGTTGATCATTTACATATTATCCCAAACACACTTGGGTATAATCTTAGAGCAGGTTTATTTAAACACCCAAAATAATAAAACTTCTTCTTTGAAAAATGTTTATTGAAGATTTAAAAAATGAGCCTAAAAATAAATGATTGTTATAATACGGCTTAAATATTCGTGAAATTCTAAATCCAAATGCCGGTAATTTGTATAATGTTTCTCCAGATGTTTTGAAGTATACTCCTGATTGGGTCTAGTATAATTAAGTTAGCTCCTCATTGTATTGTCTTATATTTATTTCTACAAAAATTAAGAATCACATTATTTATACCATAAAAAAATAATACTATGAAATTGTTCTTTAGCAGCTTAAAGGTATATTTTAGAAATATTCAAAATAATAAGATTACTTATTATTTTTCTTTAATATGTTTAATTATCGGGCTTTCTAGTTTTTTATTGTTAATATCTTACGTTACTTATGAATTTAATTATGATAAATATCAAAAAGACTA
>CAZWGG010000107.1:0-11235 GCA_964633305.1 uncultured Bacteroidales bacterium | reverse complement strand
TATCCATTTAAAAAAGCTGAAAAATAAATAATGCAGCCCAACATAAAAAAAACTATGGCCATCAGGCTCCCTGTCTCCACGGTTTTTTGGTAGCCAGTTGTTATAGTCGGTACCGTCGACCCATGATTGTGAAGCTTCAATAACTAAAAAATGATCGTCATGCATCCCATATCCCCTGGCAAAAAAAGCAGCAAACATTCTAATAATTAATGCGACTAAAAGAATAGTAATAAGAGGACTTCTAGAAAATTTCTCTTTAACAAAGTTGACTAAACCGGTAAATAGATGCATGTTTGGTAAGATAAGTTTTTGTAACAAAGATGCAACTTTTGTTTTAAAAAATGAACTATTGTGGAATTTAGCTATGTTTACAAAAAAATAAATATGAAAGTATTTTTAACGGGAGGAACAGGGTTTATAGGTTCACATATTCTAATGAAACTTCTTAAGGATGGACATAACACAACTGTTCTGGCCCAGAATAAAAATAAAATAACTACACTATGCGATTTGAAAAATGTTGTTATTATTGAAGGCAGCATTGGTGATTATAAGCTAGTCGAAAAATCAATTGTCGATCATGATGTTTGTATTCATGTGGCACTATTCTGGGGTGAGCACGGAGCTTACAGGATGCTTGAAAATGACACTGCATCATCTATATTTTTAGCTAATGTTGCTGCCGAGGCAGGTTGTAAACATTTTATTTATACCTCATCAACAGCAGTTAACGACTATTTCTATATGGTACCTGAAAATGTGCGTGAAGACAAATCAACACTCATACCTGTGCATTATAGGCATACCCCGGTAACTTATTATGGCGCAACCAAAGCAGCTACAGAAAACTACCTGCATGCCATTTCGTATGAAACAGAAATGATGGTGAATATTGTACGTCCGGGATATACTTTTGGTAATCCTGCCGTTCCGGGAGCTCCTGTTCAATCCGACACACGATTTAAAAATATTGCCCTTAAAGCAAAATATGGAGAGAACATTGAAATTATAAAACATGATGGTACCCAGTTTATTTGGGCCGACGATTTGGCCGAAGTATATATTCAACTGCTGCAAAAGAAGGTAACCCGGAAAACGTACTTTGCCCTTTCAAAAGATTTTATTGCCTGGCAATACGTGGCAGAACAGGCAATAAAACTGGCTGGTTCAAAAAGCAAAATTATTATACCAGATAATGAATATAGCAAACAACCTGTTTTGTTTGATGTAAGCGGTATTAAAGATGATTTCGGACTTGAATTTAACCCGCGTGAAAAAATTATTAACCATATTAAATACTATCAAGAGAATGACTAAACTTGGTTTTAATTACTATAGATAGTTTAAGATGGCAAGAGCTTTTTACAGGTGTCAATTACAAGCTATTAACCAACAAAAAGTTTACAAAAAACCAACCGTATATCACATTTATCGAGTTTATTAATAATCAAAAAAGATACCATGATAAATCTGCTGTGTTTGGTTCATGGGATTTATTTCCTTTCATTATTAACAAATAATATCGGAACGTTAACAAAAATTTGAATATTTCTTTCACCTCAATTTTATCATTACATAACTTCAATAGCAGGAATACTATAATATAGATCCCTGCTATTCTGTTTTTTTTAGAAAAAAAATGGCCTCCTTCGTAATTTCATTTGTAAATATTTCCTGAATATCATACTGTTCCTTATTATTTTCCCGGATAATGTTTTCCATAACTTGGTTACCCTTTTTTTTATTACTGAAATAAACATAAAATGACTTATGGTTATCCCAAATTTTTTTACTTGTTATATTTTCATCACTCCAAAAATATAATTTGCTATCCCATGGATTATATACATAGCTTTTTGAATAAAGTGTTTTTAACATGTCATAATAAGCAAAACGATGTTTACCTGCATATATAGCCCCGAAAAAAAGAGGATATTCTTTGAATGCCGAATTATATAAAGACGGCACAATAATAATTGGTTTTAAATTGGAGTTTTCAGCAATAAATTCCAGGGTTTTTTGCTTTCCGGTGAATTTGTTTTTTTCAAGTTGATAATTGTTTATTTGTTTTGGAATGATAGTAAATCCTATAAAAACAATAATAGCAAAAGGAAATAAAAAGGAATATTTCTTAAGCGGGTATATGTTCGTTTCTTTTACAAGTTCAATTACAATTAATATTCCAAAAAGAATGAACGGAAAAAAAGGTAAAATATAATAATCTTTATAATGCTTACATACAACAGCAATCTCAATTATTAAAGCAATAGATAAGCTTACTAATGTATAAAAGAAAAATCTCTTAGTGTATGATTTGTTAGGATAAAATGAATAAAATATAGTAAACACCAGGATAATCATTACAAGGGTCATCATTAGTGTATGATCTGAAAATAACGTTTTTATATTTGTAAGTAAAACATCAAAATCAACTACGGTTGTTTCACCCCGTCCATATAATTCTGTATGCAGAAACAATTTGGTTATCCATCGCCAGAATCCAACGATATGAAATAAGACAGGAAAAGAAAAAATAAAGAAAAGAATTATGGTCGATATGCAATATATTATTTTTCTCCATATTCCCTTAAGAATAAAGACCGGAAGGACAGCAAAAGGTATAAATGTAATTTTGACTGATGCTCCAAAGGATGCAAGTATTGCAAATAATATACTTACTGAAAATTTTGATTTAAACCTATCCGGATTATCCAGGTAGTAAATTGTAAATCCAATAAGCGCAATGGAAGTAAAAAAAAGCAGTGATTCGGGCCTTAGTTTTGGTAACAAGGTGAAAATTAAAGGAGAAGAAAACCCTGAAAATTGCAACAATATGCTGCCCGATAAATTTTTTGTGTATAAAAAAATCAAAATCCCGACAAAATAAAGGGCAAAGCTGTTAAGCATAATTAATACAATGGATACAATTGACATATAATGATCTGGATTCATTATAACATCTTCAGCTAAGTGATTCTCTTTGCTGAAAAGATGGGCTATTTTAATACTAACTGCAATTAAGCATTGTAAGGGAGTTCCGGGATGATCATGATAAGACAGATCGAAATTCCCTTCAGCAAGGCACACTCCATTCATCAAATAGGCATATTCCGGGTCGATACCATGATACGAAAAAGGAGTGATTAAGCTTTTGTACATTAATACAAATACAAAAAATATAAGGGGAATAATAGCCAGAATAATTCTACAGGTGCATTTTTTCATTAAAATTTAAATTTGAATATAGAAATTCAATATCTTTTATTCATTTGCTATTGATTCGTTTACAAAAAACTCTGCGATGTATAAAGGCCTGTTTTTAGCTTCAATATGTATCCTGCCCAAATATTCTCCAATAATTCCAAGCACAATTAACTGAACAGAGCCAATAAATATAACCATTACAATAGTGGTACCATAGCCGGTAAATTGATACGTTTCACTCGTTAAAAAGTCTATTGTAAAAACAACACCTAACAAAATGGATAGTAAAGCTGAAATAATGCCAATGTACGTTGCAATCCTCAGTGGCCTTATAGAAAAAGAAATAATACTATCAAGGGCAAGTGATACCAGTTTGCGGCTGTTGTATTTTGTTTTGCCTGAAAATCGCCGGGGAGCTTGAAAATCCAAAACTATTTGATTTTTAACTCCAAGCCAGCTTATAATACCCCTGAACATTCGGTTATTTTCTTTCATGTTTTTTATAACTTTTACATATTTCTTGTCAATGAGCCTAAAATCAGGAAATTGAGATGGGATATGAACATCGGAAAGAATATTAAGCAGCTTATAGAACAATTTGCTTTTTAACCTATTTATCCAACTTACACCAGGACTATTTATTCTCCTTGTTAATACAATGTCTGTCCCGTCTAGCCAGCAATTAATCATTTTAGGAAGAAGACCGGGAGGGTGCTGCAAATCGGCGTCCATAAAAATAACACAATCACTTGATGAATAATCCAATCCGGCTGTCATAGCTACTTCATGCCCAAAGTTCCTGGTCAAATTAACAAGTTTTACATGAATATCCTTTTCTACAAATTCTTTAAGCAAAGAAAAAGAATTATCATTACTTCCATCATTTACAAAAATCAGTTCATAATCAATTTTATCTATTGGTTCAATTGATTCCAGTATCTTATTATACAATTCAATCAAATTATCCTGTTCATTATAAACAGAAACAATTATACTGATTTTGGCAGGGAATTTTCTTAGGCTTTTTTCCACTTTTTTATAAGTTAGTTATCGCAGTTCTATTTCATCGGTATCTCCACGCTAATATATTAGAAAATATAATACTTTTCACTTTAATGATGCTGAAACTTTCTTTCTCCTGAAAGGGCTGTATTCATTATAGCCCAGTTAAAATAAATTCTAAAAACCGAATTAATATAAAGCAAATAATATGAAAAGTAAATAGTATACCGGTTTTTATGGCTGCTATTAAAAATATACTTTCTTTTCTTAATGAGTTTCTTTATTCCTCTTTTTTTTTCATCTTTGAAAAACAATTAATTCTTGCTAAAATAAAAAAAAATTAACGTTACATTTTATGTTAAGGTCTGTTTCTTTCTCCAGGCAATTATCCTGTTTTTTTATATTATTCATCAGTTTGTTAATAGCAGGTTGTAAGACAAAAAAAAATGAATGCCCAAAGCAAATTATCACTTGTGGCGCTGAAAAAGTATCAAAAGACAACCAGTTTCTTTTAACAAGTGTTAAGGATATAAAAACAGGAAACAAAGGAACAAGGAGCGATTTGTTATCCAGAACCGGCTACTATTCATGTTTGTTAGATGCTGACAAAAAATACGGATTCACTACTAAACTTTATGATTTTAAACCCCAAGAGTTTTTCAGAATATCTGTTTGGCGAAAAGGAGGAGAAAATGGCGTATTAGTTGCAGACGGTTTTAACAATAAAGAGGTTTATTTTGCTAAAAAAAAGAGTTCAAAGAAAGATTCTGCCGGATGGGATCAGTTGGTTCTTGATTTTTTTATACCCTCTTTTCAAAAATTTAAAGAATTACGTGTTTATGTATGGAATACAGGTGATGATACCATATTTTTTGATGATTTAAGAATAGAACAATATCCTGACAAACCCTATCCTGAATATACCCAACCCTATATAAACCTGATAATTAATGACGCAGGAATACAAAAACTTACTGCCAAAAGAACCCAGGCTTTGAAATTGGGAATACTCGAAAATACCGATGATGATTATGTTAAAGGAGTGATAGCTTACAATGGGGATACAATGAAGGCGAACATCAGGTTAAAAGGCGACTGGCTCGATCATCTCAGGGGTTCGAAATGGTCGTTTCGGATAAAAATAAAAGGACAAAAAGCATGGAGAGGGATGCGTTCTTTTTCCCTTCAAAGTCCTGAAACCAGGGGATTTTTAAATGAATGGATTTTACATAATCTTTTTAAACAGGAAGATGTATTAACTACAAGATATGGATTTGTTCCCATAAGACTTAACGGAAAAAACTTAGGAATATATGCATACGAAGAGCATTTTGACAGGCATCTTTTAGAATATAATCAAAGAAGAGAAGGCCCAATTCTAAAATTTAATGAAGACCACTTTTGGAGGGCACTTAGGATAATATCAAATACAAACCTTGAAACAGAGTTTCCACTTCTTAAAGCTTCATTAATTGAGCCTTTTAAAAAGAACAGAACTCTGAGGAATACCCAACTCTATAATGAATTTATTTCAGCACAAAATTTACTTTACCAGTTCAAAATGAACTTAAAACCAGTTTCGGAAATTTTTAATATTGATGCACTTGCAAAATTTTATGCATTACTTGATATAACTAAAGGATATCACGGTTTCAGATGGCATAATATAAGGTTTTATTATAATCCTGTTATTGCAAAGCTTGAGCCAATAGGTTTTGACTGTTTTATTCCCGGAGGGATATTCAATCTTATTGATGAGCCGGCTATAGGGTTATTTCAAAACGATACGGTAAAAAAACCATACGAGCATTTGGTTTTTTTGTATGCGTTTACCGATACAAAATTTGTTGCAAAATACTATCATTACCTGGAGGAATATTCTTCTCCTGAATTTCTGTCAGGTTTTTTCAGGCAAATTAGTAAAGACTTGCATGTTCAGTACGACTATTTATATAAAGAATTTGCAATAAATTTCCCTGATACATCTTTTTACTTTACAAATGCAGTAATTATCAGGAACAGCTTACATGATAAAAAAATTAACAAACCCCAGTCCTGTCCGGTCTTACAAATTGATCAGAATCCTTACAGCTTTGATTTTTATCCCGAAATGGTCCCATACTTAGTGCAGCCATATAGAATGCAGGAAACCATTTTTATAAAAAATTATTTGCCGGAAAAAATACATTTAACCGGTTATTATAATAGCTCGGAATACGTTAAAACAAAAGATGTTCCTGTTAACCGTTTCAGCTCAACAAGTGTTAAAATTGGCGATGAAGTTAATAAGATAACCATTATAATTGGACAAAATTCCGATACCTTTCAGATTGAAACAATTCGCTGGCCTTATCCTAAGGATTATTCTCCTCAACAGGATATCTATAATAAATATAGTATTAAACAATTCAATTCGTTTTTCATTATTGATAACAAAAATATCATCATACAAGGAAAGCATGTACTAAAAAATCCATTGATCATACCTGAAGGATACCAGGTTTTATTCAAAGCCGGTACCGAACTCGATTTGATTAATAATGCAATTTTTATTACCTATTCCCCGGTTACCATGAATGGCAGGCAAACAAACCCGGTAATCATCAAATCTTCTGATGGCAATTCAATGGGGTTTCATGTCCTTCTGGCAAAGGAAAAATCAGAAATGAAATATGTGATTTTTGACCAGCAAAATACTCTTAAATATAAGGGATGGCAACTAACAAGTGCTGTAACATTTTACGAATCGGATGTAAGTATGAGATTTGTAAAATTTATAAACACCCGGTGTGAAGATGCTTTAAATATCATTCGTTCTAAGTTCGAACTATCAAACTGTACATTTGATAATATTTTTTCCGATGCATTTGATTCGGACTTTAGCAGGGGCATAGTGAAGAATTCACTATTCAAAGATATTGGCAATGATGCTATTGATTTTAGCGGAAGTAATGTAACTGTTGAAAACTGCACTATTGAAAACCCGGGAGATAAAGGGATAAGTGGAGGGGAAAGATCAATTCTACAAATCACAGATAGTAAAATAAATGGAGCAAATATCGCAGTGGCTTCAAAAGACTTAACAAACATTTACTTAAATAACTGTACTATAGAGAATTGTAATTATGGTCTTGTTGTATTTAAGAAAAAACCAGAATTTGGTCCTGCCACGATTATCTCAGAAGAAACAAATTTACAATCAACATTAAACGAAACTTTTATTGAAAAAGGATCAAAAGTAATTTTAGAACAGGACACCTTATATGGATCGAAAAAGAAAGTTGCCGATATGTTTTACATTAAATATTAAGATAATATGAGAATATTTCTTTTATATTTTTTGATATTACCTTTTTTTTCATGTGAAAAACCAAAATTACTTAAAAAACGCAGGTATTCATTTTTTGTAGCTGGTCATGTATACGGAACCCCAGGTTCTGCAACTCCGGGAATTTATCCCTTATTTAAGGATAAATTTGAGTATATCAAGAATCAGGATTCAATGGCATTTGGCATCTTTTTAGGGGATATTGTAATTGCCTCAACCAAAGCAGAATGGGACACTATTGACAAGGATATCGATAAACTTGGTTTACCGGTTTATTTTGCTATTGGAAATCATGATAATAAAAACAGGAAATTATTTGTTAGTCGATATGGTGAAACATATTACAGTTTTTCATATCAAAATGATTTCTTTATTATATTAGATCCAAATATTGATGGATGGAATATTAGTGAAGAACAACTGGACTTTCTTCAATCAACGGTTAATTCAATTGAACCGTGGGTCGAAAATATTTTTGTGTGTTTTCACCAGCTTCTATGGTGGTCCCCGGATAATAAATACAGTAATATTAGCCCAAACTCGCTGGAAGGAAGAAATGACTCCATAAATTTCTGGGAAGAAGTTGAACCTCTTTTCAGGAATAGACCCCAAAATGTATATATGTTTGCCGGTGATGTTGGCGCTGCATCCTGGAGTGCAGATTATATGTTTGACAGGTATGAAAATATAACTCTTATAGCTACAGGAATGGGTGAAGGTGAAGGTGATAATTTTATTATTGTAGATATTATGAGTGATAATTCAGTAAAATTACGATTATTATCACTGGATTGCGAAGATATAAACTGTTTGGGAAATATCGAAGATTATAAGTTGCCTTAGCATTATTGTATGAAAAGAAATAACTTCATAAATTTAGATTTCAGTTTTCTAATATAATACTTCCTCCCTACGCAACCATTTCGTAAATTTAATCATCAATAAAATGAGTTTTTCAAAATAGTTGAGTTATGAAGAATAAAATAATAATACTGACAGCAAGTTTACTCATTCTTGCATTTGCATGTGAAAAATCAGAAGATGATGCTGGGGAAAAAAAACTAACCATTTCAAAAAGTACAGAAAAACTTATCCAGTCAGATAACGAGTTTGGAATCGATTTGTTTAGAAAAGTGGTGGCGTCAAAATCAACGGACAGCAATGTATTTATTTCTCCTATTAGCGCTTCACTTGCTTTGGCTATGACATATAACGGGGCAAATGGTACAACAAAAGAGTCGATGGAAACAACCCTAAAGAAAGAGGAATTTGAGACTGAGGAAATAAACCAGATGTATAAAGAACTCATGCAAGGGCTGAAATCTATTGATCCGAAAGTTACCTTGAATATAGCAAACTCTATATGGTATCGTAATAATTTTAATGTTCTGCAGGATTTTATACAAACTAACCAAGATTATTATGAGGCAGAAGTGAGTTCATTGAATTTCTCTGATCCTTCTGCCCTTTCCACTATCAACAATTGGGTTTCGGAAAAAACCAATGAGAAAATTCCCGAGATCATTAACAACATATCTCCAAGTGATGTAATGTGCCTAATCAATGCCATTTACTTTTATGGCACGTGGAAATATGAGTTTGATAAAAATGATACAGAAGAAAAAGACTTTTACCTCGAAAATGGAAATACAGTAAAAACTGACATGATGGCACAAGAAGCCACATTAAACTATGTAAATAATGATTTATTCTCAGCAGTGGAATTACCTTATGGTAGTGAACATTACAGTATGGTTGTATTGCTACCCGAAGGACAGAACAAAGTATCGGATGTCATAAGCCAGTTAAGCCCTGAGAATTGGAAATTGTGGATTGAAAGCCTAAATGAAAATGATGTTATGGTTAATTTGCCAAAATTCAAATTTATGTTTGAAGATTCATTGAACAATGAATTAATCGATATGGGAATGGGAAATGCCTTTTCGGCTATGGCAGATTTTACAAAAATTAATCCAAATGGAGGTTTATTTATCTCCATGGTGAAACAGAAAGCATACATCGATGTGAATGAGACAGGAACTGAAGCTGCTGCTGTTACTGTTGTTGAAATAGAACTAACATCGGTAGAAGGAGGCAAAAAATATTTTATTGTAAACAAGCCGTTTGGCTTTGTAATTATGGAAAAGGAATCGAAATCGATAATTTTTATTGGAAAGGTAGCAAAACCAGTATATGAAGAGTGAGTGTGAGGTATTTATCTTTTTCAAAAATTCTATTTCTATCTTCAACATATCACAGAAGGTTCATAATGATATAAATATCGCTTTAGTAATGATTGATTTAAAAAAATATTATTATTTTTAATGTTTTCAAATTCTCAGTTTTTCATATGTCTCACAAACTATCAATTGTAATTCCTGCTTACAATGAAGAAAAAACAATCATTCAAATCCTGGAGAAAATTCGAAATATTGATTTAACTAATATTGAAAAAGAATTTATAATTGTTAATGACTATTCATCAGATAAAACAAAAGAATTGGTTGAAAAATATATCGAATCTTACAAAGAATGCGATATAAAATTACTTAATAATGATCACAACCAGGGGAAGGGTGCTTCACTTCATAAAGGCATCAATATAGCCACCGGTGACTATATTATTATCCAGGATGCAGATTTGGAATATGACCCGAGAGATTATACTCTTTTATTGAAACCTCTCATTGAAGGGCAAGCCGGTGAAGTATATGGCTCTCGTTTTGAAGGTGACAAACCTCACCGTATTTTATTCTTTTGGCATTCAATAGGTAATAAATTCCTTACCTTCATGTCAAATATGTTAACCAATCTGAACCTGTCAGATATGGAAACATGTTATAAAGCATTTAGGAGAAAAATCATTCAAAATCTGAAATTAAAAGAAAAAAGATTTGGATTTGAACCCGAGGTAACTTCCAAAATTGCCAAGATGCCGAACATCAGAATATACGAAGTTGGTATTTCTTACTATGGAAGAACGTATAAAGAAGGAAAAAAAATAAATTGGAAGGATGGATTTAGAGCTATTTGGTGTATTCTTAACTATAACCTTTTTGTAAGAAAGTATCTCGAATAACTATTTTTTTCTATTTAATAAAGGACTGTATTTAAAAATGACTTTCATCTACTTTGTCTCTATAGTATTTCGAAAAAGCTCATACATCTATTTCACGGCCAGAAATATAATTTCGCCATTTTTCTATAACCAATTGCATGTCATCAGGTAATTGTGAATCGAAAAACATAGGTTTATTGTGTAGTGGATGCTCAAACCCTAATGATTTAGCATGCAAAGCAGGTCGGGACATAATTTTAAAGCAATTCTGGATAAATTGTTTGTACTTTGTAAAAGTAGTACCTTTTAAAATCCTGTCTCCACCATACCTGTCATCATTAAATATAGGATGCCCTATATGTTCCATGTGGACTCTTATCTGATGTGTACGTCCTGTTTCAAGTCTGCACTCAAGCAAATTTACATATCCCAAACGCTCCAATACAGTATAGTGAGTTGTTGCAGGTTTGCCATTATTCTCATCCTTAAACGCTTGCATCTTCATCCTATTTTTTGGACTTCGACCTATATTAGCGGATATTGTCCCTTCATCTTCCTCTATATTACCCCAAACCAGTGCAATATATTTTCTTTGAATGGTCCTGTCATAAAATTGTTTGGCAAGCCTGTTTATGGCAAGTTC
>CAZWGG010000106.1:0-11321 GCA_964633305.1 uncultured Bacteroidales bacterium | reverse complement strand
GGTAAATGCATTCTCACAATGTTTTTCCATTCGTACGGCAAGTGTTTCAAGGCTTTTTGATAATAGCCACGCGGTATGGGCCGACATAGTGGGACCTATTATCCTCGATAATGAAATAATATCTTTCATAAATTCTTTTTTTCCCAGCACAGCACCGCCCATAGTTCTTCCCTGTCCGTCAATAAATTTTGTGGTTGAATGGATAATAAAATCTGCGCCTAAATGTATGGGGTTTTGAATATAAGGGGTTGCAAAACAGTTATCTACGGTAAGAAAAAGATTGTTATCTCGTGCAAATTTACTAAGCCACTCCAGGTTAATTATTTCAAGTCCGGGATTTGAGGGAGTTTCTGCATATATCATTTTCGTCGTGGGCAATATACTGTCCTCAACTTCTTTGTGGTTGCCAAAGTCGGCATAAGTATGAGATATTCCCCATTTAGGCAGCACCTGATCTACAAACAGGTGGGTTGTACCAAATAAACAATTGGAAATAACCAAATGGTCACCGGCACTTAAAATACCGGCAATACTTAAAAAAATTGCAGCCATGCCTGATGAGGTGGCAATCCCTTCTTCAGCTCCTTCAAGCAAGCATAATTTCTTAATTAGTTCGTCAGAGTTAGGATTGTTAAACCGGCTATACAAATAGCCTTCTTTTTCTTCTGCAAAAACTGCAGCAGCATCCTCGGCTGAATTGAAAATAAAACTCGATGTCTCAAATAGCGGAACACTATGTTCGTTATAAGATGATCGTTTTGATTGTATACGAACTGCATTTGTTTCAAATTTTCTCTTTTTCAATATCCTTTATATTTTATAGTTAATCTTTTTTCCTGAAATACAAAATTAGTACAAAAATTTCACTCCAATTCTTCATTGATGTTTTCATGATTAAATTTATTTAGTGGCTTTAAAAATTTATTAGTTTTTTATTGGTATTATTTATATCTACAATAAATTGAAAAATAAACTACAGGTATAGTTGTTTTATTAAATTTATAGTTTAATTTTGTACAAAAAAAGATTTATGAGAGAAATTACGCGTGCACAAGAAGAAATTATGCAGGTACTTTGGAAAGTTAAAGAAGGTGTGGTAAGCGATATACTTAAGCACCTGTCCGATCCAAAACCTGCTTACAATACAGTATCAACTGTTGTTAGGGTACTGGAGAAAAAAGGATATGTAGGCCACAAAACATATGGCAAAATTCATGTATACTTTCCCCTGGTAAAACAAGAAGAATATGCCAGGTACCAGTTTAGCGGATTACTAAAAAACCATTTTGGAAACTCAATGAAAAGACTGGTATCTTTTTTTGCTAAAGACGATAAAATTAAGCTTAATGAGCTTGAAGATATCAAAAAATTGATTGAAGACGAAATTAAAAAACAAAAGGAATGAACAGGATATTACTTTATATCGTTGAATCTACAGTGGTTTTATCAATCCTGTACCTTATTTCCAGGATGGTTTTAAGCCGTGAACCAATTCATAAAGCCAACAGGATTATTTTACTCTCTATTCCCCTTATTGCTATACTTCTGCCCTCGTTGAAGTTTGAGGTGAATATTACAGTTCCTACATCCATTAATCAACTTTTACGTTTGCAACCGGTAAATATAAACACTATTGAGAATCCTGGTGCTATTACATATAATGAAATAGAAAAGGAAAAACCAATTATATCAAATGAAGTCAGCAAAGAAAAAAATCCTGAGAAAGTTATTCATAAAGATAGGTTGGCGTTTTATCTTCTTATTTTATTAAGTACAATTTCAAGTATCTTTCTTTTGCGGTTTTTTATCCTGTACCTAAAGATTATGTTTTTGATACGGAAAGGAGAGAAAAGACAGGAGGAAGAGTTGATTATCGTTCATACAAACAGAAATATTTCTCCATTTTCTTATTTTCATTATTTATTTATCAATACAAACGGAATTTCAGAAGCCGACTTTAGAAATATTATAGTACATGAACAAATTCATGTACGGCAACTGCACACACTGGATAATTTGTATATGGAATTTATTGGAATATTTCAGTGGTTTAACCCTTTTTATTGGCTTTTGCGCGCATCATTAATAGAAACTCATGAGTTTTTGGCTGATGAAGGGGCATTAAACCAGGGAATAAACCGCACAGATTACCAAGTGTTACTTTTAAATCAAGTTGCAGAAGGACCGGTGCTGGCCCTTACCTGCAACTTTAGTGAATCATTAACTAAAAAGCGAATAATTATGATGCAAAGAAACAAAAAATCAGGCAAATGGCCAATACAAAAACTGGCCATATTTTTACCGGCAATTACTATGTTGGTAATTATTTTCTCGTGCAATGCACAAACAAAAGAAAATGCAGGGCAATTTGCTGCCGTATCACCAACCAAAATGAATGTGTTGTACTTAGGTGTGGATAACCCAATAGCTATTGCTGTTTCAGATGCTTCACTTGATGAAATTGAGGTAGAACTTGATAATGGTGAAATAATAGGAAAGAATGGGGAATACATAATCAGGCCGCAAAAACCAGGAATGGCTATTATTAAAGTTTTCCAGGTTAATAAAGGAAAACGTACCCAGGTAAAGGAAGCTTACTTTCGCGTAAAAACAGTACCAGATCCCGTAACTTTTGTAGCAGGGAAGAAAGGTGGCACTATAACAAAAAGTGAACTTTTAAAAGCCGATGAAATCCGAATATTAATGGAAAACTTTGACTTTGATCTTTCATTCAAGGTTTTAAGTTTTGTAGTATCTACAACAGCTCCGGGAACTTATACAGTACATGAGGAAATATCGAATAGCAATAAATTTTCTAAAAGCCAAAAAGAATTGATAAAAGGCCTTGTTAAAAACCAAAAAATATATTTTGAAGATATTAAAGTTACCGGGCCAGACGGTTCAATAAGAAAGTTAGGAACAGTAGGATTTGAAATTAAAGAAAATAGCTGATGTAAATTAAACTGAATGATTTGTCAATGTTCAATTAGTTGGAAGTCCGAAGTCGGCTTCGGTCTTCGGACTTCTGACTAAAACTGAATAATTTTCTATTTTTATCTTCATGAAGTAATAAGTTCCGAACTATGAGCAGTTAAGTTCCTGGTAATTTTATTTTAGTTTTTGTAGCAAATACTTGGAAAAGAAGTTATTAATTGTGTTCCTTATTGCTATAGGATAAAAATTAGGTTTATTTTTTATTGTATACCTAAAAATCATTATATTGAGCCGTAAAATTGGTTCGATTTTTTTAAAGTAATTTTCAATATTATGAACAACATTTTAAAACTTAATCCAGAATAATTTATTCTGTAATATAAAAAATAATTACTATATAGTATCAGCGCGAAAAGTCATGTATTTTTTAAGTGGTTGTGCGAAAGCTTCAAGTGCAAGGCTTGCGATGGCCGAAAAATGGGAGTTTACCGGGCGTAAATGACTAGTTTTCGGACAAGCATAACGCAGCAATTGGAGTTTTTGCGCAGCCACTATATAGTTACAAAAACAAGAATGACAGATAAACTGACAATTTCCTATGAAGCCCGGCAGCGAGATGAGATTTTACAAAAAATCAAAAAATTTGCACTTTCTGAACTAAAAGATAATATTCTCCCTTTTTGGGTAAACCATACAATCGACAATGAAAATGGAGGCTTTATAGGGAAGGTTTCTGATCAAAATGAGCCTGATAAAAAGGCACATAAAGGCTTAATACTCAATACACGAATATTATGGACTTTTTCTTTTGCTGCAAGAATGTTTAAAAATGAACCAAAGTATAAAGAACTTGCCGATCGTGCATATCAATACATTATAAAACATTTCTACGATACTGGGTGTAAAGGTTTCTATTGGAGCCTTAATTATAAGGGAGATGCGGTTGATACGAAAAAACAAATCTATGCACAGGCTTTTTCTATTTATGCCCTAGCGGAGTACTATATGCTTACTAAAAATCAGGAGAGTATTGATACAGCCATTGAGACATTTCATTTAATACAAAAGTATTCATATGATACGGAAAAATCGGGATATCTTGAAGCTTTTGATCGCAATTGGCAGGTTCTTGACGATCTTCGGTTGAGCGAAAAAGATATGAACGAGAAAAAAACCATGAATACCCATTTGCATGTAATTGAGTCTTTTACGAATTTGTACCGGGTTTACCGTGATGATAATTTGAGGTCTGCCATTGTTAACTTGCTGGATGTATTTTACAATATTATTATTAATCAAACCGACTATCATTTCAACTTGTTTTTTGACGAAAATTGGCAGGTGAAATCAAATCAAATTTCATTTGGCCATGATATTGAGGGAAGTTGGTTACTACTTGAAGCCGCTGAAGTAATAAACGAAAAAAAACTTATCGACCAATTCAAAGAAGTTGCTCTAAAAATGGCTGGTGCCAGTTTACATGGAATAAACAAATTAGAGGGATTATCTCATGATGGCGAACGAGGAAAGCCACTTCAGGAAGGCAATGTTGAATGGTGGGTACAAGCCGAAGCCCTTGTCGGGTTTCTAAATGCATTTCAGGTGTCAAACAATGATAAATACTTGCATTATACAAATCAGATACTAGAATACATCAACAAATATGTTATTGACCATGAATATGGTGAATGGCATCATCAAATTGATTTCAAAGGGAGGCCTGTTTCCGGGTTTGCAAAAGTTGGATTTTGGAAATGCCCTTATCATAATTCACGTATGTGTTATGAAGCACTTTCACGAATATAATAGCATATTATGAGTAAGATATCCTACTTTCATTTCATATATCTTTCAATAAAAAAAATTCTGTAAATGAAACATATTTTAATTATGAAAAAAGTATTATTCTTCATATCTGTTTTTTATTTATTCTTTCAATGCACTATGTACCAGTCAGAAACAACAAAATTTATACAAGTTGAAAAAACACATTTTGTTTTAAATGGAAAGCCCTATTATTTTGCCGGTGTTAATATGTGGTATGCCTGTTATTTGGGTGCCACACCTGAAGGTAAAATTCGTTTGACAAAAGAGTTAGATACTTTATATTCTTTTGGAATAAAAAACCTGAGAATCTTGGGAGCTTCTGAAAAGTCTGAACTTAGAGCTTCATTAAAACCGGCAATTCAAAAAGCACCTGGTGTTTATGATGAGAAATTGCTAGAAGGGCTCGATTTTGCTTTAGCTGAAATTGGAAAACGAAATATGCATGCTGTTATTTATCTTAACAATTATTGGCAATGGTCAGGTGGCATGGCCCAATATGTTTCATGGGCAACAGGAGAAAAAATTCCCGATGCGGATATCACAAACGATTGGTCAACTTTTATGAGATACAGTGCCAGGTTTTATTCAACACCAAAAGCCATTGAATTAAATCGCAATTACATTAAATATCTTATTAATCGTACCAATAAGTATACAGGGTTGCAGTATAAAGACGATCCGGCAATTATGGCCTGGGAACTTTCAAATGAGCCACGACCGGGCACTAACGATGAAAATGGAGAACAAAATTTAAATGCATTTATTAAATGGGTGGACGAAACAGCAGCATATATTCATTCACTTGATTCAAACCATTTAGTGACATCAGGAACAGAAGGCACTGTTGGTTGTCTTCAAGATTCTTTATATTTTTTAAAAGTTCATAAAAGTATTTATATCGATTATGTAAATTTACATATTTGGCCCAAAAACTGGGGGTGGTTTGATACATATAATATACAGGAAACATTAGATGCTTCAATAAAAAATAGCATTGATTATTTTAATTTGCATATGGAGCTTTCCAAGAAACTTGAAAAACCCATAACCCTGGAAGAATTTGGCATTGATCGTGATAATGGTAAATTAGCCCCAGGTACATCGGTTAAAGCCCGTAATATATATTATAAAACTATCTTTTCTCTTGTTTATGATAGTGCAAAAAATGATGCCCCTATTGCAGGTACGAATATATGGACATGGGGTGGCTTTGGATTGCCTCATCCTGTTACCGAGGTAACAAGTAATGCCAAAGCATATTTGGGAGATCCGTTAGGTGAAGCACAAGGTTTAAATTCAGTCTATATAAGTGACTCATCAACAATTGTAATTCTTGTTGATCATGCTAATATGATGAATGGATTAACGAATGGACCGTTATCCTCCAAATAGTAGAATTTTAATGAACATAATTGCCTGAAATTGTATTTTAAATAAAAACAAAATTTTTGCTTTAACTATTCTTTATTTCTAAAAAGTTGTTAGTTTTATCAGATAGTTAAATAATACGTTAATAACCTATTTTGTATGAATGCCTAACTCCAACCAATTTTATATTAATTTATTAAAAAATAATCCGAAACAATTGGTTCTATCTTTACAGCCACTGATCAACAGTATTGTTTTTAAGTTCATTAAATTGGGTAAATTTTCACATGATGACCATCAGGAAATAAAACAACAGGTAAATGAAGCTTTGTTAAATAGAATGCCAAAAATCAGAAACCAATACCATGGTAAATCTCTTTTAACAACTTACTTTACTTCTGTAATTAGGAATATTTGTCATGATATATGCAGGAAAAATATATCGACACCTATTTTTTTGCACTATGAATATAAAAGTCAAGCTTACGAGAATAATAACGGAGATTCTTCAATTCTATTTGAAGAAGAAAAGATAAGGTTACAAAGGGTATTAAGACTTTACTATAGAGAAAAATGTAAAGTGATTTTATGTTTGAAATTAAAGTACAGGATGCTTTTTACTTTTGATGATTTTAAGAATGTTTTACACTTTTTTGATCACAAAGACTATGAGAGATTTAAGAATAAAATTCATCCATATATATCGAGTACAGACCGTTCTGTTCTTACTGCTTTAACAGAAATATTTAATAAGTATGAAAATAAAAAAAATAGCGCAGATGCATTAAGAAAATGGATATCAAAAAAAAATTTTGAAATAATTGATATATTAAATGAAACTTCGGTTTCATCGCAATATTCAGAAGAAACATTGCAAATACTTTTTGAAATGTGCTATACTGATGAAAAAGAATGTACCTCGAAAATATTTTAAATAAAATAAATTGAAAAAAGCTAAAAACACTTCAGTAAATATTTTTTTCAGTAATGGCCATCTTAATGAAGAGGGTACCGCTATATATGCCGAAGCATTGACCAATGGCATGTTTGAATCGGTACCAGAAGAGATTTTTGTGCATGTGGAACAATGCCATCAGTGTAAAAAAGAAGTATTTGCCGTTCATCAGGAAATTCTGACCAATAAAACAATAAATGCAATTATATACGAGGAAGATACGGACTTAACGAGAGCAAACAAAATATTCATGGGAGGGAAATATACTTTTATTTTAAAAGTAGCTGTATCCATTTTATTGTTTTTAGGGATAGTTGGAATTATTTATTATGTTTTTTATGAAGGTAAAAAGACAACTGTTTCGGATGACTTAACTTTGCCTGTTTTTGATTCTACAGAATCAGCTTATGGTATAGCAAAAATTGACCAGGATAATAATATTCCTCAAAAACAAATTATTCCCGTTGTTAAAACAGATTCTTCTAATTCCAATCAAGAATTGTTAGCTATCAATATGACGGAATCCTCTTTTTTTGAAAGTTTAATATCAACGAATTTAAGAGACCAGGAAGCTTTTGAGGTAACAAAACCAACCTTAGGACAGCATTATATAATGGGACAAAAAATTGAGTTTAACTTCAAGGGGGATTTATCTGTGCCTATTGAATTATCGATATATAAAAATAACGATAAAAGGATATTTCGCGATGATAGCATTACAAACACTAAATTTTATTTTCAAAATAAACTTGACAAAGGTTTATATTACTGGAAAGTTAGAAGAAATAAGGAATTAATTAGTGTAGGTAAGTTTTTTGTTAAATAGTGCCCCTTTCCTTCACATATCCCCTTAATATTTATCCATTTATACAATTTGGTTTTTATTTTGATATGAAACTAGGTTGTTCGACTGGTTTTAACAGTATGACTATTAAGTATTTTGTTTTTCCTCTAAATATATTAATACTTTTTCTTTCCATACAAATAACAATTTACGTCTAATATTTATAGAAAGGTGAACCTGCCAACTGGGTACATTTTACTTTAGGTCACTTAATAATATTAACTAAAACTTAAACCATGAAGAACAGAAGTTCCGTATTTATTGTGATAATCATTTATATTTTTTTAAGCTCAAGTTGCATAGAAAATAAGAATCCTGTTAGTAGTAAAATAGTGATTAGTGTTGACGATGTTACTATAACAGAATATGAATTTGAAAAAAACCAGGAGAGGTTTAGAGATGATTATTACAATATGACCAATAGACAGCCTGACTCCAATGAGATTAAAGGCTGGATACAGGATTTTATTAACCGGGCCTATTTTTTGGCAGATGCCTATAAAAAGGGCTATGATAAAAAGCCTGAAATAGTATATGGTGTTGAAAGTATGGCAAAAATAATGGTATCCCAGCCAAAAGGATTTTTAGAACAAATGCTGATTGAAAAAAATATTCAACCGAATGACGATGAAATAGTCCTTGCACAAAGCAGGAGTGATAAATTATATACAATTGAATATCTTAAATTTGAAAATTGGGATACTGCGGTATATTTTCTAAACGGGAAATATCAACTTACAAATCATGATGAATTTAAAAACACAATAAAAAGATGCAAAGCATATAATAACGTTATTTATAATGAAGAAGTTGTTGCATGGCCGTTTATCGGCTTTTGGGAATACAATGAGTATATATTTACTCTGAAAGAAGGAGATATTACACCATTGCTTCAATTTCAGGATGGCTCGTATATTTTATATATCAAAGATATTGAGATATCAAAAGCGACAAGAAATGAAAATGAAATTATTCAAAGTCTAAGATTTTATAAAGAAAAAAAGTTAAAATCAGCGTATTATACCGAATTTTTTAATAGTGCTAGAATTACTTATTATGTTAAGGTTATTAATAAATTTTTTGACGACATTAAAGCCATGGTCCCTCTTCACGAGTTTGACACCAGTTATTTTAACGCTATTTTACATGAAAATATTTTTTACTGCACCTTAGAAGGGAAAGAGGTGAATTATATGGTATCCGATTTAATAGCTTACTATAATTATTTACCATTTAAGCAGGAGATTATTCGTCCCGAACAAATCGGATATCTGATAGAATCACTGGTATATAACGAATATTGCTATATAAAAGCTGCAGAGCTGGGTATTACTTCATATCCTGGATTTGTACTTGACAAGGAGAACTACAGAAAAAATTTAATCTACGATTATTATAAAGAGAATGAATTGATGAAATCAATAAAAATATCTGATAATGAGATTAACCATTGGTATAATTTAAACAAAGCCCAATATACCCAACCAGTAGGAATAAATGTTTCGGTTTTATCTTTCAACAATAAGCAAAAGGCTGGTAATGCATTTATGATGATCGAACAAAACAGGAACGATACATCTGGCATATCGAATTTAAAAGGATTACAGTATAGTGATTGGAACATAAATATAGAATATAGCCATCCTGTTTTCCCGGCCATAACAATGCAAAAATTAAAGTATATGGAGGAAAACCAGGTTTCACTTCCAAGAGAAATAGATAATAATTATTTAATAATAATAAAAAATCACGATTACGGTCAAACTATACCACTATTAAATGAAATAAAAGAAGAAGTTATACAGGAAATTAAGGTTCAAAAACTTGAAAAACTAAAACAGGAACGATTACCGGTTTTAAAAACACTATATACTTCTGTTGATAATATCGATTATAAGAAATATCTCAGATAAATTACAATGTAAAAAGATTAACTCCTTAATAAATCAACTTTTTAAAAACAAAACTTTAATTAAAAATTTAAAAAAATGAAAAAAGTGAAAACAAAAATTATTCCGATTTTAACATTATCGGTTTTATTTATAACTTTAAGTGCTGCTTCAGTGAATGCACAATTTATTGAATATTGTAATGCAGGTCAATGTCAGGCAATATCTTATACTCAGGCTTACGCAGATGTATCTGCAATGTATTATGTAAATTTGTCTTCGGGAGTATATTTTCAAGGTACTTCTCAAATTTTCGTCAACGGTGGTAATGCAACGTGTTGTGCTTACGTTCTTGGGCGTTCAGCATCACACTTACATGTAAATGTCAATTCTATCACAGAACCGTATAAAACAGCAAGCAAGTCTTATTCCGTAACAGGCTCTCAACGCGTTTGGGTTGAGACATACGCGAGTTGGGGAAGTGCAATATTAAATTATAGTTGGAATTGATATTTAATCAGAACATACTAACAAGTTACATTTAAATGTTTTTTTTATTAAGGAGTTGTCTTTTTAATATGCTCATTATGGATTTTTACTAGTGTGAAATTAGCATGTTTCACTTTTGTTACAAATTGCACCGCTTTATCAGGAGGTTCGAAAATAGTACCGTTGCTATGCCCAGTTAATTTTTTGTCTTGAGTTTGATATGTTTTTAAGTTAAATATTATGTTATCAATTATATAAATTTTGCAGGCACAGCTGAATCTGTTGTTTATCTACCTTCCAAAACAAAGCCACTCCAGAAGAAAGGAAATGCATTTTCTTCGTTTTTGATCATATCCAGTTTTGCAAGCCTCAATGCTTCAGGGTATGTTTTCCCGTTAAGGATGTATTTATAAAAAGAAACCATTAGTTGATTTGTTGATTTATCAGGCACTTTCCACAGTGAAAACACGATGTTTGGGGTGCCCATATATAAAAATCCGCGCGACAGGGCCATTAATCCTTCCCCTCGTATCAGTTTTCCCATACCGCTTTCACAAGAACTTAAGACCAATAAGTCGGCGTTTAAATCCAGGTTGTATGTTTCACCTGTATAAAGAATGCCGTCCTCACTTTCAGTGTTGGTATCACTTTTGCTATTATTCTGTGAGAAAACGATCCCTGACAGATTGGGCATCCTGTCATTGGAAAAACCGTGACTCGAGACATGAACGAACTTATATCCTCCTGCTTTAGTCTTAAAATTCATTTCACTGGCTTCACCAAACAGAAAAGTTGTGGCTGTTTTGTGATGTTTCTCAAATAGCCTTGCAATGGATATTACTTCATCTGCAGAATATGGAAGAGGATTAAAATATTTAAGGTCACGGCTAATGGAGCGATAAATATTTGCATCGCCGGTTGTATCAATTGATCTGATGTTATTTGATGAAATTAATCCATTACCGGCTTTCTCGGAAAAAACAGGGGCAAATCCAATGAAATTTTCTTTCTCCCA
>CAZWGG010000105.1:0-11323 GCA_964633305.1 uncultured Bacteroidales bacterium | reverse complement strand
ACCTGTTTGCTGTAATTTCTTTTTTAATTCTCCAGATGAATCTATTTCTTTGGTGTTGACTGATATTTCACTTGTTGTTTTTATTCGCAACCTAAGTTCTTTATCAATCTCTAGCATTTTAAACTGTTCAACCCTGGCTAACAATTCCCCGGTTTCATCTATTATCTCTACATCAAATAAAACAGGTCCACTTTGGTTTTTCTCCACTATCATTTTGCTATAGCTGAAAACCTTCACCGGAAAATCTTTTTTTATGATCATCCGTTTGTATTCATAAGGAATAAATTTTTTGCCTTTTATAAAATACCGATATAAAAACGCTGTGGATACATCTAATAATGCCGGATGAATTTTATAGGTTTCTATATCCCGTGTGAATTCAGTTTCCAGTTCCAACTCAGCTATCCCCTCATTATTGCCATATTTTACCATTTTTAGATTTTTCCACCGGGGGCCCATATTGAGGATTTGATTACTATTAGTACCGCTTATTTCCTGGTATATTTCTCCCTTATGAGGTAATTTTTCTATAATTCTTTTTATTTCGTAGTTTTTTTCTTTTGTCTTTTCCAAAAAACGAATGGTCCCACGCGTGTGGATATGCCATGGACTGTCCTCTTTCTCCGCTTTACTGAATATTGAGTATTCATATTGCCCTTCTTCCTCATTAATTTGGGCTTTAACAATTCGGGCTTCCTGTTTTTTTACCAGCATCGGGGTAAGAAAGATAACATTTGAAAATTCCAGCTCTTTTCCCATGCCTTTATGGTACAAAGCTGCCCGGAGCATTTCAAAATATGTAACGCCGGGGGCCACTCCCTCTTCATCGGTAGCATGTTCATGTAATACCCATTGATCTTGATAGGTAAACCTTGTTATGTATAAGCTTTCCGTTTTACTAACTTCAATATAATGATCAAGAAATGGATGGAGGATGCTCTTTTTTATTTTTAATATATCATCCAAACTGCCCATTGAGTCAATGGCTTTAACTGCCATGCCTTTTTCATTCCACACATCCCAGTTAATACTCAATATATTTTTCCCTGTTTTATTTTTTTTGTCGGTTGCAAAATAATCCAGAAAAGCATTGGCGGAAAAGTAATCAACCTGTCCTATTACCGGGGTGATTGAACTTATCGATGAACATAAAATTATAAAATCGGTGTCAATGTCCTTCAATACTTTATCTAATACCAAGGTGCCCTTTACTTTCGATTCCAACACCGATTGGCACATTTCCCTGGTCTTCTGTAATATTAAGCCCCCACCAGGAACTCCGGCTGCATGGACTACTCCATCTATCCTTTTATATTTTTTTTGAATGCCGTCAATCATATCTCTCATACGCTGCTCATCTGAAATATCAACACTGTAGTATGATACTTCTGAGCCATACCCCTCCAACTCTTTTATTTTAGCTTGTTTACGTATTATATTGAAATCTAAGTGTTCACCATGTTTTGCTTTTTTTCCTGAAAGTGGGGACCTGCCTGTTAATATGATCCGTGATTGGTATTTTTTTGCGATATATTCTGCTATGCTTAATCCTATCCCTCCTATGCCCCCTAGAATAAGATATACCCCTTCTTTTTTAAGTCCGGAGTTTGTGTCTATCGAATTTTGATTGTAAACTTTATAGTCCTCTATCCATCGATGTATCCCACGATATGCTACAACTGGTTCTTGTATTTCAGTGTTGATTTCTTGCTTTATTTGTTCAATTAGAATATTCCATTCTCCCTTTGGTTCTCTTTCAAAATCAATATTTCTGCATTGTATGTTGTCAAATTCCACAGGTATTACTTTTACCGGGCCCATAAGTGTTGACTTTTCCGCATTAATAGGTTCTGTTGCGTTTACAGTGTGAAGGTTATTGGATAGAACTTCAATCTGCATGTTTTTTTTCCCTGGTAATTGTTGAAAGGATTGTGCTAAATATAACAGGCTCATAAAGTTCGTTAGCTGTACCTCAAAGATTTTTTCAATATCGTGGT
This sequence comes from uncultured Bacteroidales bacterium, assembly GCA_964633305.1. Classification (GTDB taxonomy): domain Bacteria; phylum Bacteroidota; class Bacteroidia; order Bacteroidales; family UBA10428; genus CAZWGG01. The sequence continues at coordinate 9,326 of CAZWGG010000105.1, read as the reverse complement.
TGTGATCGGGCCCGGAATATACATTTAACATGTGGATCACCTTTATTTCCCTTGCGCCGATTGACTTTAATAATTTTGTATAATGGGCTTTGTCGGCAAAATTAATCTGGTATTCATGTGTATTTATTTTCTTAAATTCCATAGCGCCAAACGCAATATATATGTCTTTTTTATCCTTTTCGACAGAAGCATATAAAGATTTTCCTATCCCCTCATTATCGGAAAAAATTAAATATGCAACGTGTTGGTCCGGTTTGTCTGTTGGGCCCTGTAAATTGGCCCTTTTCCAAGATGGTAAGTAAAGCCATCTCGACAAATCTTCTTTTTTGCTATTCGCTTCAAGGACTGATTTATTGCCTTCTATGAGTTTCTTTAAATCAACAGACTCTGTATCATGGGCTATTTTCTTAAATGCATACCCCGGTAATGATACTTTTTTTAATCTTTTACCTTCATTAAGGATGGAAAAATCTAACCAAATCCCACTTTTCCATAGGTTACCAAGGCATTCCATCATTACCTGTTCATCTGCTTTATTTTCCTTTGGGTGACGGATGCTATGCAATATTTTTACTTGGTTAGTCCCGTTAAGCTGCTGATGGGCAAATGTACTCAGTGCTTGTCCTGGGCCAATTTCCAGAAAAACTATGCCGTTATTATCATTAATTTCATCTATTCCCCGTGAGAAAAGCACTGCAGATGAAATGTGCTTTGACCAATAGAAGGAGTCACAAACTTGGGCATTTGTAATCCATGTCCCGGTAATGTTGGATATATAAGGAATTTGTGGTTCTTGTTTGTCGACTTTTCCTGCTTCTTTTGCAAAATCTTCAAGTATGGGGGACATCATCCTTGAATGGAAAGCATGAGAAGTTTTTAAAATACTACTGTCTATGCCTTCCTTTTCAAGGTCTTTATGTAGTTTTTCAATCGATGTCGAACTTCCTGATAAAACACATAATTGTGGGCTGTTCACCGCCGCTAGGTCTATATCCTCATTTATGAAACGTTGTAATCCGGTTTCACTTGTTCGTACACTCAACATGGACCCCGGGGGCATCGATTGCATTAATTCGCCCCGCTTGATCACAATCTTAAGCGCATCTTCCAAGCTGATTACCGATGAAATGCAGGCAGCAACATATTCACCAATACTATGACCAATAAGTGCATACGGTTTAATTCCCCAATGCATGAATAAATTCGCTAATGAATATTCGATGATAAAAAGAAGGGGCTGGCAAATATAGGTATCATTTATGCTGTGCCCTGATATGTCATTACCAAAATTATCTGTCGGATACAATATAGATTTTAAATCATTTTTGTGATACTTGTTGGCAATTTTCAAACATTTATCAACTTGTTCCCTAAAAAATGACTCATTGTTATATAATCCAATTCCCATGTTTACATACTGAGAGCCTTGTCCTGAAAACATAAATACAACACGCGGAGAATCCATTGCTTGTTCGATAGAACTATCATCATTCAATTTTTCTTGAAGCTCTAACACTATCTTTTCAATTGTATTACCTATGACAACCTGCCTGTTATTCAAATGTTTTCTTCCAACCTGAAGAGTATAAGCTACATCTTGTAGCCTTAGTCTTTTTTCTTCTTTTAAATGTTGGGTTAACCTACTGTTTATATTTTGCACAACTTTCTTATCCATTCCGGACAAGCATATTAAAGAATAGTTACTTTGGTAAGATGTAGTTTTTGTTTCAGGTGCTTCTTGTAATACCACGTGTGCATTTGTGCCTCCTATACCGAATGAACTCACTCCGGCATATAGGGGTTTTCCATTTGGTTTCCAATCTTGTAGCTTTGTATTAACATAAAATGGACTTCTTTCAAAATCGATTGCAGGATTTGGTGCGTTAAAGTTGATACTTGGGGGTATTTGTTTATTGTATATTGAAAGTACCGTTTTAATAAAACCTGCTATACCTGAAGCTATATCCAAGTGGCCAATGTTAGTTTTTACCGATCCTATTGCACAATACTGTTTTTTATTTGTATTAAAAGCAAGTTTAAGTCCTTCAATCTCTATTGGATCACCCAAATTTGTCCCGGTTCCATGGGCTTCAATATAAGAAATTGATTCGGGATTAACCCTACTTAGAATTTGAGCATTTCTTATCACTGCTGCCTGTCCCTCTATACTCGGCGCTGTATATCCTGTTTTTCGGTTTCCATCATTATTTATTGATGACCCTTTTACTACTGCATAGATGTTATCGTTGTCGTGCAGGGCATCTTCCAGGCGTTTTAGTACCACAACGCCTGCCCCATTGCTAAATACGGTGCCCCTGGCTTTTGCATCAAAGGCCCGGCAATGCCCATCCGGTGATAAGATCATGCCCTCTTCATATAAATATCCCTGATACATTGGAGGGACAATTGTAGCCCCACACACAACAGCCATATCTGTTTCTCCCCCGAGCAAAGCCTGACATGCCAAATGTATTCCAACTAAGGAAGTTGAACAGGCTGTTTGAAGATTAAGACTCGGCCCTTGAAGATTAAGTTTATAGGATAATAATGTGGCAATTGAACTTCGCAACAGGTTATATACGCTATAAATTTCGGCGCCTTCGGCTTTATGTATCAGCCTTTCAATCTTTCCTTGTATATCGTCTGTAATTCCTAGATACAATCCAATTAATCCCGGGTATTGTTCAGGGACACATCCTGCATCTTCCAAAGCATTCCAGCACAATTCAAATAATATTCTAACTTGTGGTTCTAATATCCGGCCTTCTTTAGGTAGAATATCGAAAAACTCATTATCAAAATAATTTATATCTTCGATTATCCCTTTAGACTTAACGTATTTGGGTTTTTTAATATTTTCTTCTTTAACTCCGGCTTTTATTAATTCTTCATCTGTGAAATGAGTTATTGACTCCTTTCCAGAAATAAGATTATTCCAAAATTCTTTAATGTTTTTAGCTCCCGGAAATCTCCCAGATATGCCAATTACTGCAATATCACTGTCATTGTATTCCATATAAGAGTGGGTATTAAACCAAATTAAATCATTAAAATAAGTTAGTATTAAATAGTATATTCTCTTGACTAATAAAGATTAGCAATTTGATTTACAACACATAATGTTGTTTTTATGATAGTTGTTTTTATTTTTTAACTCTACTTGATAAGTTTTAAACGATCATGTAGTCTTGATCTTCCCCTTTCAATGTTATCTATTCTTTGCTCCGTGACCAGGTTTTCAGATTTAGCAATATCATCTTTCAAATACTCTGTTATTTTTTTTACGGAATTATACCTGAAAAGGTCGATTACCGAAAGGTCGATACCTAACCTGGAATTAAGCATATTACTTAATTGAATTATTTTCATCGAATTACCTCCCAAATCGAAGAAATTATCTTCTATTCCAATTTTATCAATATTTAATATTTCTTTCCATATTTCCGAAATATCAATTTCTATTTTTGACTCAGGGGGTTTATATATTTTGGCTAAACCAATTAGCTTTCCTTTTTCAAGAAGTGCTTTTCTGTTTATTTTTTTGTTTGGAGTTAATGGTATAAAATCTACCATACTAAATTTAGAGGGTATCATATAATCGGGAAGTCTTCTACTCAAAAAATCTTTTAAATCTTCAATTGTCAGGTCGTTTTCTCCTACTATAAAAGCATTCAGTGTTTTCTCAGTATCAGAACCAGTCGGTACTACAACACATTCTTTAATTTTTTGATGCTGAATTAATTGATTTTCTATTTCTCCTAACTCAATTCGATATCCTCTGATTTTTACCTGGTTATCAAGCCTGCCTAAAAATTCAATTTCACCATTAGCATTCCATCTTGCTAAATCCCCGGTCTTATATATTCTTTCTCTGCCATATTCCCATCTTATAAATTTCTGGTCAGTCAATTCCTGGTTTTTCCAATACCCCCTGGCAAGTCCCTCTCCTCCTATACATAATTCCCCCGGTACACCTATGGGTTGTAAATTATTGTTCCTATCCAGTATTTTTATTGTTGTATTGGCAATGGGGTATCCTATGGTTATCTTAGTCTCGTTGGTCAATTCTTTTATAGTTGACCATACTGTTGTCTCAGTTGGCCCAAACATATTGTAAATTTTCCCGGAATAAACACCTTTTAATTTTAACAATAAGGTTTCAGGAAACTCTTCACCACCTACCATTATTGTTTTTACATTTTGAATTGAATCAGGGCCTCCAACTGCTTCTAATAACATACTGAGTCGCGAAGGGGTAAACTGCAGCATAGTAATTTTCTGGTCGCTTATTAACTTTGCCAGCGTCCTTGGTTCGGTTTGTTCCAATTCGTTTGCTAACACCACTCGCAAGCCTTTAAATAACGGGATAAAAAGTTCTAACACAAAAATATCAAACGATATAGTTGTCAGGCACAATATTACATCCTGTCTGCTAAAAGTAATTTGTTGTGTTACGCCTGTATGAAAATTGATTACATTTCTGTGAGTAATCATAATCCCCTTAGGCTTTCCTGTTGACCCTGAAGTATATATTAGGTAAGCTATTGATTCCGGATTGATGGTAACGCTTAAGTTATTCTCTTTACCTTTGTTTAATTCCAACTCATCTATATCGACTGACATACTCTTTACATTCTTGTTATTTCCTGTAAATTCATTCTTTACCAATAACAAATTGGTCCCGCTGTCTTCAATCATATACTTTATTCTATCTTCCGGATAATCAGGATCTAAAGGCAAATATGAACACCCTGATTTTAAAACTGAAAATATACTTACTATCATTTCAATTGAGCGGGGGATCAACACTCCTACTACACTTCCAGGTTTAATTCCTTTTGATATGATGTCCGTTGCTAAACTATTACTTAATTCACTTAACTCAAGATAACTTATTTCCCTGTTTCCAAATATTATTACTGTATCTTCAGGTATTTTTCTTACCTGGTCTTCAAATAAATCTATTATGGTTTTTTCTTTTTGAAAGTCTGCTTTTGTATCGTTAAATTTATGCAATATCAACTCTTTCTCTTGTTCTCCTAATATTTCCAGTTCCAATATTAACCTTTTACTATCTTTTGTTATTTCTTTTATTAGACGATCTAAGTAACCTATAAACCTTTGTATTGTTCCTTTACTATATAAGTCAGTAGTATATTCAAAAGAACAATTCAATTCATCTGCTTTCTCCTGGCACTGAAATGTTAAATCAAATTTCGATATTCCACTATCCAGCTCTACTTGTTCGATGTCCATTCCTGGTATCGATATCTTGGTATCTTCATAATTTTGTAAAATAAACATTGTATCAAACAGCGGATTCCTGCTTGTATCCCTGTCCTTTACAAATTCATCAACCAATTTCTCATATGGATACTCCTGGTTCTCTAAACTAGTAAGTACCTGAAATTTAACTTTTGATAAATAACTATCGAAAGGCATTGTCGCTTGTGGATTCAGTCGTATAACTAACGTATTGACAAACATACCTGCTATGTTTTCTATCTGCTGATACCTCCTCCCTGCTACTGGTGTTCCATAAATGATATCTTCACTATTACTTAATTTTGATAAGAATATTCCATAAATAGCAGATAATAACATATATAATGTGCATTCATTTGACTTTGCAAGTTTTTTCAATTCATCCAACTCTACTTTCCTGATGCTGAAAAATTCTTTTTGGCCCTTATAGCTCCGAACCGGAGGACGGTTATAATCCGTTGGTAAATCTATTACCGGAAGTTCTCCTGATAAAACTTCATGAAAGTACTCACCCTGTTTGTTAATGCGATCTTGTGTTTCTTCTTGTTGCTCCCATATGGCATAATCAACATACTGTATTTGTAAAGGTGTCTTCTCTTGTTCATTGTATGCAGCAAGAAAATCCTTGACAAGTATCATCATGGAAAAACCATCTGTAATAATATGATGCATATCCATGAACAGGTAATTCAGCTTCTTTTTCTTTTCGATTCTAATTAATGCTACTTTAAAAAGTGGTGCAACTTTTAAATCAAAAGGCTGAATTAATGGCTTAATAACATCTTCTATTCTCTCGTTTTCTTTTAATTGATATTCACTTATGCTGAATTTAACCTCACTGGCTATAAATTGGACAGGCTCCGGTCCTTTCATTTTAAAATAGGTACGTAAGCATGCTTGTCTTTCAATTAATCGTGTAAAGGATGATTCCAAACGTTTCTTATCAATTTCTCCTTTAAGTCTGAAGACTATTGGCATATTATACCCAAGTGATTTTGAATCAAGTTTGTTTAGAATATACAATCTTCGTTGTGAGGAGCTTAGCGGATAATTATCTTTCCCTGCCTGTTTTGGTATATTTATACTTTCTAATTGTCCTGATCCCTGACTATCAAGAATTTCAGCTAACTGTTTTATTGTTTGGTATTTAAATAAATCCTGTAAGGTTACTTTTTGTTCAAATGATTCTTCAATTCTTGATAGCATTTGAATCCCATTTAAACTGTGCCCGCCAAGTTCAAAAAAGCTTTTATCACAATCTATGTTACCATTGACACTACTTCCAAGAATCTCCTTCCATATTTTTCTCAATAATTTTTCGCTATCGGTAGTAGGTATAGAAATGTTCTTTTCTTTATTTACCTCAGGTTTAGGTAATTTTTTTCTATCAACCTTGCCCGTATCTGTTAAAGGAAATTCATCAAGAAAAACGATATGCGCAGGCACCATATAATCCGGTAAATATTTAGCTAATTCAAATTTTATATTATTGCTTTGTATTGCCGTATTTGTTATAAGATATGCACATAAATACGGGTTATTCTCCTGCTCGTTTTGAAAAGAAACAACAGCTCTTTTAATTCCTTTGCATTTTAATAAAGATTCCTCAATTTCTCCTAATTCTATGCGTTGCCCCCTAAGTTTAACCTGAAAGTCTTTTCTTCCCAAATGCAATAAACTTCCATCGATTAATCGTCGTCCAACATCGCCGGTATAAAATATTTTATTTCCGTCTTTATCAATTTCTGTAAATTTTTCTGCAGTTAATTCAGAATTTTTCCAGTAACCTCTTGCCAGGTATTTACTACGTAGTGCAATTTCTCCTACTTCATTATTTTTTGTTTCTTTACGGTTTTCATCTACAATTATTACATCAACATTATTTGAAGGATAACCAACCGGAACAAGGCTTGTATCTACTTTTAATGATTTATTTAGCACCAGTTGCCTGCATAGATTATATTCGGTACATCCTAGGTTATTTATCAATAAACAATTGTCAGCAAAAAATGCTTTATACGATTCTACATCTTTTGATAATAGTGATTCTCCTGCAAGGAATACCAACCTATAGCTTTTTAGTTCATCCCGATTGGTAACATTATCAATAAAATATCTAAAAACTGTGGGTGTTGAGTGAAAAATGGTTATATTATGCTTAATAGAAGCATCAAACAACTGTTGTATTTTCTCCTCTTTAATACTAAATAAATAAAGTTTTGCCCCATTTAAAAGCGCCCCAAATAAATCCATCATGGAAGCACTGAAATTAAACGAAGGAATAAGAGTTATGCAATCTTTATTGCTAATTCTCAGTAGATTAGTGAAATTGTATGTAAGATTTATAACATATTTATGATCCTGAACAACACCTTTTGGTTCTCCGGTTGATCCTGATGTATATAATATATATGCAATATCATCTGGGAATATTTCTATATGAAGATTATTAGAAAGAATATCTTCATCAAGTTCTTCTATATTGATTAACTCAATACCAGTATTAAATTCTTCCCTTATTTTTTTTGCTAATTCAAAATTGATAGAATCTGTAAGTAATATCTCACAATCTGAATTATCTAAAATATACTTTAATCGTTCCAGCGGATAAGAAGTATCAAGAGGAACATATATATTGCCTGTTTTTAACACTGCAAGTATGCTATAAATCATCTCAAGTGAGTGACCAAAAAGTAATCCAATGCGTTGTCCTTTTTTAGTCGCTTTCGGAAAGGCCAGTTGTTTTTGATAGATGGCATATGCAACCCGGTTTGACTTAGTATTTAATGTACTATATGTGATATAAGTTTTTGACGTTACAACAGCCCTTAAATCAGGAAATTGTTCAACAATTGACTCAAACCTTTCAATAATTGTAGAATTTATTTCTTGCTTTGAAAATTCTGTATAATTATTTTCCGGTAGTATAATATTGGTTCCATTTTTTAATGTTGTTGAAATATCTTTAATAGTTCTATTGGGATGTTGAGCTATCTCCTGTAATAAACTGATATATAATTTGGTCAAAAGACATATACTTTCAGGTTTAAAAAGTGATTTGGAATAATCGAACCTAAAATATACTTTTTTATTATCTGTAAGAGCATAACAATTAATATCATAATTGAAATCTAATCCAAGGTTACCCTTATAGATATCAAAATAATTTTTACCAATTTTTTCGGTTATACCTCCCACATAATTAAAATATACTTGCGTAACAGGTAATTTATCATTAGTAATTTTTGTATCAATTTCTTCAACAATAAGATTAAGAGGATACTTAGAATTTTTTAATGCATCCTGTATTGTGCTATTTACTTTTAGTAAAAATTCAGAAAGGTTAAAATCCGGATCTATTTTATTACGAAGTAAACAATTATTGATAAAAAGACCGGGGGCAGACACTATATCCTTATGGTTTCGAATAGAAACAGGCGTGCCGATTATTAAATCGGTTTGGCCGGTTAACCTGTATAATAATAAATTAAAGCCTGCAATTAAAATTGGATATAGGCTAATTCCAATATTTTCACTAACAGTTACCAATTGATTATACAAATCCTTTCCAGTTTCAAAAAAGTGGCTTGAGCCTATAAATTCTTTTTGGTTACTTATTGAGAAATCAACTGGTAAATCCAATATAGGAAGGTTGCCAGATAATTGGTTCTTCCAATATTCTTTTTGTTTTTCATAATCCTGATTATTGATGTTATTATTTTCCCAAACAGCATAATCCTTAAAATGTACTTTTGGCGGTGAAGACCGAATTACCTTATTATTTTTACATGCATCATAATATTCCTTAAACTCGTCAATTAGCATTATTAGCGATATAGCATCTACCAAAATATGATGAATTATCCAAAGTACATTTATTTTATTGTTTTTCTCAATAAGGATTATGCGGTACAATGTATCAAACTGAAGGTCAAATGGATCGAAGATCCGTCCTGGCTGTCGAATCTCAAGTAGCACCGTGACGTTTTGCGACAAGGACGGGTGAACCGGAAGGCTTTCGGGACACCCGTCCATCTCCATGCACAGTTGAACGCGTTGAT
>CAZWGG010000104.1:0-11332 GCA_964633305.1 uncultured Bacteroidales bacterium | reverse complement strand
AAAAGCAGGTATTGCGGTTTCCACCTGGGCTACTGATGGTGGTATTTTCGAGATTTCTTCGATATATACACCTGGTGTTTTGTATGAACTTGCCATTTCTGTTATATTTATATTATTATTTTTTAACTAATTATGATTCTTGTATTTTATGAGAAAATTTAAGAATTATGAATTCGGCAGGACGGACAACGGCCATTCCTATCTCAACATTCATCCTGCCTTCAAGTATGTCAAGCGCGGTCATTGTTTCTCCCAGCCCAACCTTAACAAAGAAGGCCTGGTCGGGTTTTGACCCGGCTAATGCTCCTTGCCTCCAAAGGGTTGTGAGGAAATTTTCTATCATGGCCCTAACTTTAACCCAGGTATTAGCGTCATTTGGTTCAAAGACTACCCAATGAGTAGATTTTTTAACAGATTCTTCAACCATGTTATAAAATCTTCTTACCGGGACATATCTCCATTCATTATCGTTACCGGCCATAGTTCTTGCTCCCCAAACTAAAATCCCTTTACCGCTAAAGTATCTGATGGCATTGATTGATTTTCCGGAAGTGACGTCCACATTCAGATCTTTCTGCTGGTCATGGGTTATTTCAATTGTAGGTTCTTTAACTCCCGTAATTGTAACATTTGCCGGAGCTTTCCAAACTCCCCGGTCATTATCAACCCTTGCATATACACCTGCTATAGTGGCACCAGGAGGTAATTCAACATTCAATTGGTTTTTAATTTCTGAAATAATTTTATTGTACTTTAAAGTATCTGTACTTTTCATATCTTTCAGAAATCTGGATCCACTACTATCAAAAACCGTTACATTTCCTTCATCATAAATGTAATTTAAGGTAGTCCTCAAATTCGGATAATATGTAGCGCCGTATTTTAAATAATCGGAACTAAGATTTCTCAAAAGGTCAATTTCATCGTAACCTGATGATAAAACTGAATTTGTACCATCAATATTTTCTTTTACATCAATAATAGTAAACCTGTCTCCAAGTTTGTTACAACTAGTTAATGCCAATTCAAATATTGAATTGTAATTATCATCGTCAAGCATTGATGCATCAGGGAAAACCAGCAATGTAGGTTCATCTTCATATTCAAGTTTCTGTAATCCAAATTTAAAATCAAGAAGTATTGTACCTGAGCCGGAACTAACAAGATCATTTAATGAAGCAGGTGAAGGTATCTGGTCGGTAGTTCCTGTTGACACGATATAGCAGGGGCCTCCTCCGTTTGCAAAAAACATTTGCATGCTATAATACATATTTGCTGCTACCGAACTTGACACCAGTGAAGGGTCAACGGCAGTAATATTCCCGGAAGTATCCTCGGTTATATGAACTTCTATTTTAATATCATCTGAATTTACCGTACCAAAATAGGTTTCATAGTCAGCAAGTGATTCGATACGCGTAGGAACGAAAATCAAGTCGTTATCTTCCAAACGGGTAGCTTTTTCTGTATAGCCAATAAATGCAGGTATTGCAGTTTCAACCTGGGCTACTGATGGGGGGAGTTTAGATATTTCTTCAATATATACTCCCGGTGTTTTGTATGATCCAGCCATATTACAATAGGTTTTATTTTTTATTTTTTATGATTCCTGTAATTTATGAGAAAACTTAAGAATAATGAATTCAGCGGGCCTTACAACTGCCATACCAATCTCGATATTCATTCTTCCTTCAAGTATATCCAATGAAGTCATTGTTTCACCCAAACCCACTTTTACAAAAAATGCCTGTTCGGGTTTTGATCCGGCTAAAGCTCCTTGCCGCCATAATGTTGTGAGAAAATTCTCAATCATCGTTTTTACTTTTACCCAGGTATTTGCATCGTTGGGTTCAAATACAACCCAGTGGGTAGATTTTTTACATGATTCCTCAACCATGTTAAAAAATCTTCTAACCGATACATATCTCCATTCGTTGTCATTTCCTTTTAATGTTCTTGCTCCCCATACAAGTATTCCTTTTCCTTTAAAATACCTTATAGCATTCACTGATTTCCCTGCTTCTGTATCAACATTCAGGCTTTTTTGATCTTCATCAGAAATTTTAACCATGGGTTCAATAACCGAACTTACACTTACATTAGCAGGCGCTTTCCACACGCCACGATCATTGTCAACCCTCGCATAAATACCTGCCATAGCACTACTAGGGGGCAATATTACTTTTAAAAGTCGCTGAATTTCAGCCTTGATTGAGTTATACTCAAAATCTTCTAATTCAAGACTACTTGCATTATCTAACGTTACGGTTGAATTAACAGTAGAAGTGCCATTTGAATCAACAATTGTTTCAATAACATCAACCGTAGAATCATCATATATATAGTTATAATTTGTTTTTAAATTCGGATAATATACAGCCCCGTATTTTAAATTAGATAAACTGGCATTCCTCAAATTAGGAATATCATCACTCACACTCGATTGTTTCCTAACATCAACAATTGTAAATCGGTCTCCCAGATCTTTACATTGCGTTAGTGCACTATTATAAAGTCCATAATAAGTTGTATCATTTGAAGCCAGGTGCGCATCAGGAAATACTATTAGTGTTGGTTCATCTTCATATTTAAGATATGAAAGTGCATCCGTAAAATCATCTGCAGCATTTGTAATTGTTGCAGTATCAGTTTTCCCGGCTGACACAATATAACATGGTCCCCCTCCATTATCAAAGAAAGATTTGAGGCTATAATACATGCGAAATAATGTAGAACCGGAATTGAGTGTTGGCGCAATTTTTCTTATTGTTTTGTTCGTTCCGTCATCATCAATAGTCACTGCCACTGTAATTTTAAAAGCAGTAATTGATGCATTACTATTTAACGGGTCAACCGTGCCAAAATATTCTTCATATTCTGTCATTGAGCTAATTCTTGTTGGTTTATCAACAAGATCAATCCCATTTTTTTCGGCAATTTGAGTATACCCGATAAAAGCGGGGATTGCAGTTTCTACCTGCGCAATTGATGGAGGTATTGTTGATATTTCTTCAACATAAACTCCTGGTGTTTTATAATTACCAGCCATATTTAAATTTTTTAAACATAAATAATTATATCAGTGAATATTTTACTATTGTCTGTTATATCAGGTTTTATAAACCTGATGTCAGGATTTGGTAAATTCAAAATAATATCTTTATTATTCCCGTTAATCTCACCATGCAGCTTAATACCATTTATTTTTTCTTCGGTTAAAGGAATTTTTTCTTCGGTTGTAACATCTCCTGGTACAACTGATGTGAATTTGTATAAATTATACTTATCAGGATATTCGGTTGTGGTTTCCGTTTCAAGTTTAAATTCTCTTCCAGACATTGTAATGGATGGATTTGCCAATGTATTTGTTATTTTGTCATACACAAAATATCTCCATATTGTATTTCTGTTTGAAAAGGGTATTATATACTCTTTCTTATGTGCTAAATATCCAGTATCAATGAATTGATAGTTTGAAGGAACAGTATTTTTTATGAAAATTTCAACCACTCCGAAAATAGATTCATTTGAATATTCATTAATCGAATAAAATGTTTCAGTTATTCCATCAATATTAAGTTCACATCTCCCCTGGTGATAATTGCCTAAATCAAATTGCACGTTGAATTGTCCATTGTTAGCATAAAATGTATCGTTAAGGGTAATGCCATCATCAATAAAGGAAAGTATAGCCGTTTTACTATCACCGGAAGCAGAATGAACATAGTTATAGTATCTTGGAGATAATTTAATTAATGAATTGTTTGAAGATGTTTTAGGAATTTCATCTTTGTTAATTAAATAGAGATTTCCACTACTTTCAAAATCTGTGAGATTGTTAAAATAAAAAACTTCATTTTTTTCTTTATTAATAGGAATATCAGTGAAACTCATGAAATTCTTATTAGTTGATTTTAAAAGAAAAGTAAACTTCAAATCATCATTAAATTCTTTTTTAAGTTTATAATCTGTTCCCTGTTTTATAGTATCACCAAGAATATGAAAACCACTATCAAAGTTTTTAAATAACATTCCGCTTTTTGATAAAAGCCTGTTTGTATATGAAGTTGGTATTACTGAAAAATCGGAACTTATGCCTTTTTTATAATAGTCATGCTCAAACACAACACTAAAAAGTATTTGATAATTAAATAACTCCATAATTATTTGCTGCTTTCAGTTAATTCCCCCTGCGTAATTGGTGGGGCTTCAGCTTTAATTTCTTTTTCCTGGAATGTCAGAACTCTCATTTTATACAAAACCGAAGGCATATATTTAGCCCCTATCGATCCCCATAAATTATTTTGTTGCTCAAATGTTAATGTCATATGATTGAAAATCAATTTTTGGATTTTTTGCCAAGGTTTATCTGCTAATGAATTAATGTGAGGATATCTATCCTGAGTAAACACATTATTGCTTTGAAAAAAACTTATCACGTAAGACAGGTTTCGAAGTGAAGATCTGTAATCATCAGAAAATGCTGTAAATAAAACATAAAGAATAAGATGAATAGCAGGATTTACCTGTTGTATTTGATTGTTTTCATCTTTATAATAGTAGGACTGTACATCGGCATGTCTGCATTCTTCTATATTTACCAGTGAAATAATTATTTTATGATCATCGGCATTAGTAGAAGAATCAAAATCAAAATCACCATTTTGCTTTACAATATTTGCAAGGGTTGATAAATCTTTATTTTCAAAATTAATAGGATCTTTCTTTTTTATATAAAGATTTAGTTCATCCTGGATAAATTCTAATGCAGTCCTTATCATTCATCGGTTTTAATTAGATTTGTTTAACATTTTAACATAATAACTTGGAATAAAATTATATCAATTTATACCAAATCGAAAATAAGAGGCATTTGTTCTATACATCATGTATATTAAGTATTTACAGGGTTATTAACAGGTATTTGTTAACAACCCTCGACGAATTGTTAATAAGCGTGGTGAACTGTATATGCAGCGAGTGAATTATCTGATTGATTATCTTGCCATTAAGAGGTCACATACTAAATACAATCATTAATACGACTTTTTTAATGTAGTTTTCTGATTTTTTACATATCTTTTTTGGTCAGATTTAGTGTTTTGTTTAAACCATATTTATTGAATGAAATTTATTTTTTATAAATTGCCAATTCGACTGCCAATTTAATAAAAGATGGCTGACCGATATACACAGAAAATGATAATTCCATGTATATGGAATTTACTATACTCTATATATTCCGGCTTTTTTGAAAAGCCAGCGATTTGCTTTATTACAACTTTTTTGTTAATCTGTCAATTTTATCAACCAGCTTTATGGGGACAAAAACCGACAGATGAAATTGATATTTATAACATAAACTATCCCTTGCTTGAGCATTTAACAAAAATAGGAATTGATAGCGTTAGGGAAGTTTATAATCTTATGCCATTATATAATGATTCTATATGTTATCTGGCAGCAAAAGATCATACCGAATACCTAATCGAAATATTACCAGAAATCAGCCATTATCAAGATGAAAATGAGAAAAAAAGAACACCTCAAAAAAGGGTTGAGTATTACGGAGGAACTGGATATAGCGTAGGAGAAAACGTAGCTGAAATATATTTATATAAACCAACAAGTTATAAAACAGGATTATCAGAGTCAAAAACTTTAATGGTTACTTCTTACCAACAGGCTGCAAATTTAATGGTGGATGCCTGGATACATAGCGCCGAACATTTTGTAAATATAATCTCACAAACTTATAAAGTGACGGGAGTGGCCGCTTATTTTCATGAAGAAATAAATGCCCTAGTATGTGTTCAGGTATTTGCGGATGTAGATGATAATTACAAGCTTTCAACTTGTAAGTCTTTTTTCCCTTATGATAAAATGAAGATTTCAATTGACAAAAAGCCCCTTGAGAATAAAAGCATTTCAGTTGAAAAACATGATAAACATGCTTGGAATATTAAATATCCTGCTAAAGAAAAAGATCAAGAGTATTTTGATGAAATTATGGAAATTTTACCTGATTGGCATATCGCCTACCATAATAATTCTGTGTATCTTTTCATAGGAGATTATTATTTGGCAAAAAGGTTGTTTAATAACAAAAAAGATGGTATAGCTTTAGAAATTGTGCCATTTGATAAATATAATTGCCAAAGTGATACGTATTACACCCTTCCCCGAAGAAAAAACGATGGATGTATTTTTGAAGGAAAAGTCCTTGCTCCAGTTTACAAAAGAAAACTATTTAAAAATACCAATAATATAGAAAGGTTAGCAAGTGGAAACCGGATAGAATTCTTTGCAAGAATCGGCGATCTGTACGATACAACCGGAGAATCTTATGAACAGAATATACTCTTTTTGAAAAAAAACAGGATCGCTAAAATTATTTATACACATCATCTTTGTGGTGAAATGTTAGAATATATCGATAAGGTGTCTTTTAGTAATATCAACCAAAATGTTAAAACCATTGGAAGAATTCCAGGAAATTTAGTTGATTCATTAAATGCCCATAGTATTAATGAAACCAATGATATTTTTTCGAATGCAGGTGAATCATCCTATACAAATTTAGCTGTAAACGAATACATTGAGCTATTTAACCATTACGAATCTCTATATGATAATAAAAATTACCCTGGATTACAGAAGAAAATTTTTCAACGACTTGATAGCATTCAGAAGTATCTTTTCAACATATACCTTAATGGAAAAATCGATTTTGCTATAATTGAAAAACTTCCGGCCTTAGTGACAAACGAACTTGGGGATTATTCTAAATATCAGCCATTTGCAAGACTTGTTAATGATAGATTAATTTTTAAACATACTTATCTTAAAAATGAATTTCCTGATTCTGTTTTCTTCAAAAATTTGAATAGCCTAAAACAATTTAAAGATGTTGATCCGGTTATTTCATATAATTATTATGCTTTTCTGATAAATAATACCGATTCTACTTTACCTAACTATAAATCTCATGGAAATTTAGATGAATTATACAGTGTTATAAGTAAAGTAAAGAACGCAGTTGATCCTGAGTATACCGATTCACTTATTTTATTTTATCATTTCCAGCGAATCTGGAATTATTATTCATATAGCAACTACAATTACACAAAATTGTTTTCATCTATTAAGTTTATTTTTAATTATTATTCTAGCCAGGATATTTTACCTGCGAAACGTCTTCTGTTGGCAAAATACTTTATTCAAATAAGGCAATTTGATTACGCATATAAAATACTCTCCCCCATATTAGATTCTGGTTCCTTCAATAAGGAAGCCTATATTCTTCAATTGAAATTGTTTTATTCAGGCAGGTTAGAATCTATTCCTAAAGATAATTATTATGATAGATTATATGAGGCTTCTGAAATATTATCAACCGAAGAATGGATAGGGCTTTTTAACGGGCCATGTAGAATAAATTTTCAAATATTGGATTATGAACCATTATGGGATTTGTATTGTAGTAAAATTCAACTGTTGGAATTATCAAACAAAGAATAACTCATACATTATAAGCCAAATCGATATGACAATTTAATTAAAAAAACATCATGCGGATAAATACTAAATAATTCTTTGCTATCATTTTTGACACTGAAATTTCCATCTGAGATAGAATTATTTCGGTTTTGCGACCAAATTAAATATACGGTTGACCCAGGGTTATATTCCCAGCGGATAACGAGATTAGAGTTAAAATCAAAAATGTTGAAATTAGGGTTATCAAAGGTATAATCAATTGTACTATTAAAATCTTCATCAACTTCGTATATCTCATCATTTAATGTTAGTTGATTTTCAGAGTATTGAATATATCGTTGTTTGAAATCACCTGCCTTTGAATCAGTGATGTATTTAAAAGTAGAATACTTTCCCGCAGAAATAAAAGGCATTCCGTAGTACTGAATAGTAAAATCGGGTGTAATATTATAGTTCAGTCTTATTATCATATATAATTGAGCTTGATCTATATTGGCCCTAATATATCTTTTGTCGCCCTGGTAATCAACATTCTCTACATAAACTATGTCATCTTTTTGTTTGGTATATAAAGGTTGTATAGAAAAACGAAAAGCATCGGAAAATTGAACATTCATGCCAATATCAAAAGTGTTGGAGAAGGCTGTATTATAATCTCTTCTACCTGTTTGATAATTAAGAAAAACTTGTATTTTTTTTCTTCGATCTGTGTTCAGATATATCCAGGTAAAGGTATTTCCATCATATAACAAAGACGGTCCACCTCGAAGAGTTGTTGTTGAAATAGATTTTCCTTCCCGACTAATTCCTCCTCCCATTTGCCAGTAATTTTTAAATGTCCAGTGGGCATTAAAATTTCCTCCCAGGTACCTTTTCTCAAATCCAAAAGTAAGCGCATACCATTGGTTAATATTTAAATTAAAGTTTCTGAAAATACTAAATGGTTCTCGTTGCCTAAAACCAAACCAAATAATTTGCTGTATTTCATCATTTCGGCGAACATAACCAATATCATTCACATTAAAACCAGGCGAACGCCAGGTAATCCATGTCGTATACATCCATTTTCCATTCCCTGCCTTGCCAAATTGGATATTTCCTCCCCAACCAGTAATATTTTTTAACGAAGAATCTGCCTCCAAATAAGAAGCATCTGTACGTTGAAAAAAATGTGGAGCAGAGGTTTGGGTTTTATAAATAGCCTTTTCACTTCCTTGTACATGACTGAAAACAGTTGAAAAATTTAAATAATACATTTTATTTTTCCATTGTTGATTAAAATCAATACCTCCAGAATAGGCTGCACTATGCATGATATTCAACAATTCATTATTTCTCAGATCACGGTTGGTAGCGGTCAGCATTCCTCCAATCCGGGTATTCGAACTATTCATGTCTCTTTGTATCCTTCCGGCAAAATAATTAGTAAAAGGTTCAACTTCTGTTATCCTTCTTTGTCCTTCAAAATCAATTTCTGCCTTTTCTCTTTGAGTAATACTTTCCAAAATACCTATTGACCAGCCTTTATGTGTTTTTCCTGCGAGCTTAAATGCCCCTAAAATAGTTGTATTAGAAGGAATATCGGCAAATTCATTTTCCTCCAGGTCAAGTGATCGCCCTGGAGGCTTTCCTATCCGCCTTGAATAAAATAAGTTATCATTTGATAGTGGTCCATCTCCTCCTGTCAATCCAAAACTTAGAATATTCTTTCCTTCAATAAAAAAAGGCCTTCTTTCCATGAAAAATGTTTCAAATGTTGTAAGGTTAACTTCTGACGGATCAGCTTCAACTTGTCCAAAATCAGGATTAATTGAAAAATCAAGTGTTAAGTCATTTGTTATTCCAATTTTCCCATCAACTCCTATTGTGCCAAATATATCCCTGCCATCGGCAAAAGGATTTCCTTCTTCTTTTTTGTAACGTTCAAACCGACCTAGCATATAAGGGACAATATCTTTTTGTTTTTGAGGTTTTATATTTTTAATGCCATAAAGTTCACCAAAATTGTGTACCCACCCGGTAGCATTCGGGGAAATGAATTGCCAGCTCGAACGTTCTTGCTTTCTGAAGAAAAACCTGTTTACTTGTAATCCCCAAATATATTCCTCCTGCTTTCCAAATCTTAATTGACTTAAAGGAATACGCATTTCAACAGTCCAGCCTAATTCGTCAATCGTTACCTTTCCATACCAAATAGGGTCCCAGCTCGAATCCCAATTCCCGTCATTTGTAATTGCTTCATCGCCTTTTACTCCGGCAGCAGACATAGTAAATGAAAATCCTGTACGCAAATCATGGTAACTGTCAATATTAACTTCTACCCAGTCACCATCAAAATCGTCACGACGTGACATACGCTTTACAATACTATCCGGAGCCGAATCGAAACATCGAATGGCAATATATATGTTGTTATTGTCGTATAGTATTTTAAATCTTGTTTGTTGTGATGGAGGCTTTTTTTCGTATGGTTCAAGCTGAACAAAGTCACCACTCCATTCAACTAAATCCCATACACTTTCATTAAATACCCCGTCAATACGTAAAATATCGGATGAAATTTCTGTTGTACTATAATTACGCTTTTGTGAATACAGTTCGTCCGAACCAAGAAAAAGTAAAAAAAGGCATGTTATAATGGATTTGATCTTCAGAGACATAAAATAATCATCAGCTTCAATCAAGAAGAGTTAAGAATAGTAAAAAAATTACTATATATAAACGAAAAAAAATTATTCATGCTGCATTAAAAAGAAAAATAATTATCCCTTACTAGCACTATTATGAAATTTTTCAAATCAATATTTATCTTCGCGGCACAAATTCAAAATATTTTATTATTTAACAATCATAGTTATTGAGGCCAATTATTTAAAAGGTCTTTAATTAAAATATACTACTTGATATTCCTCCCTTATTTTGTTAATTCTAAAATTACTTTAAATTTTAGAAAATATTAATTCCCAATTTAATAAAATAAATATCTGCAATCATCAGATTATTATTTATATTTTTATTATCATCTTTGCTTAAGTTTGTTTTTTTAAATTTACAACCCTGGGTTTTTCCCGTATAAATAGTTAATGCAAAGTAAAAATATGGACAAAAGGAGGTCTTATATTTTTTTTATGGCTGATATAATAATTGTATCGCTTGCGTTTCTAATATGTATATGGATTAAACCAGGAATAAAAAAGGTATATTTAATTAATTATTATGAAGAATTTCTTGTATTTGCTTTTATTTGGATATTCGTCTCTTTCTTTTTTAAAAAATATTCTTCACTCCTGATATTAGACAATGCCAATGTGTTTAAAACCATAATTTTGAGTAATATTTTTGCATTTGCCATTGTTACAAGTATTATGTATGTTTCAAGAGTGTATAACTATTCTCGTCTAATTGTAATTGGCACTATTGGAATAGCTTCCATTGCTGAATTAACATTGGGGAGTATATACCTGGCTTTTGCGAAGTCAATAAATGGGGATTCAGTTTTAACAAAAAAGAATGACAATGGGACAAATATTTTATCCGACACTATTAAAAAATTAAAAAAGAAAAAAAAAGAACAACCAGATCAATATTCAAAATACAGGGAGCATGTTTTACTGGTTGAGATTAGTAAACAAGCTTTTGATTTTGTTTTTAGTTATGCAAAAGTTGACTCTCCTGACACACTTATTATAAGTACTACTTCAAAATTTAATATAGACACTCAGTTTTCCCTTCAATTTGAATCAATTGTGAATATTAAACGAATAAATGATATCAGGTACATCAACAAGTTTTTTGAATCTGCAAATGCCAAATTACCTGTGGGGGGATTATT
>CAZWGG010000103.1:0-11336 GCA_964633305.1 uncultured Bacteroidales bacterium | reverse complement strand
TTCATATAAAGAATTTTTTAAAAGGTCATTAGAACTCCAAGGTGCTCAAGTTAGTTAAAATACTATAATATTATTTATCATGTTTAGTAATTTTTGAATCAATGACATTTCATTTTGAATATTATAATTTAATAGGTTATTAAAGAAGAAATCATTGTTTTAACAATTTAAAAACATCTCCTTTTTTCATTAATAAATCATACTCGTACATCATTTTCAGATTCAAAGGCGTAAGGGCTGTTTTTGAATGAATTAAAGGAGTTTTTATTTCAGGAATGCTATAAAAAGGATTAGTGTTCGGACCTTTTGCTTCCTTAAGTCCTTTGGCTTTCAGTGGGTAATAGGAACGTATGCGACAATTTCCTCCAATTAAAGACCTTATTGTTGCTTTGGATAATTCGCCATTCTCCCATTGCATATCAACTTCAAAACCACCTCGGGCCCTTAGTCCATTTACACTGCCATTTTTCCATGCGTCTGGCAATGCAGGTAACAGATGGACAGCTCCGTCCTGGCTTTGCAGTAACATTTCGGCAATCCCCGAGGTACAACCGAAATTACCATCAATCTGGAAAGGCGGATGGGCGTCGAAAAGATTTGGATAGGTGCCTCCACTTTGGCCCCATCTGTTTTGGGGAGCTGGTTTCAACTGGTCAGTAATGAGTTTAAAAGCATGGTTGCCATCAAGCAGGCGTGCCCACAGGTTTACTTTCCAGCCCATTGACCATCCGGTTGATTCATCGCCCCGGGCTATAAGGGATGTTCTTGCTGCAGAAAATAATTCCGGGGTTCGGTAAGGAGAAATCTGGTTTGACGGGAAAAGACCGTATAAATGGGAGACATGGCGGTGGTGGTCATTCTCACTGTCCCAATCATACATCCATTCCTGCAATTGCCCCCATTGCCCAATTTGCATAGGAGGTAAACGTTTTAATGTTTCTTTTATTTTTGACACCAAGTCCTTGTCAATATTAAGAATATTGGCAGCTTTAATAGTTTTTGTGAATAAATCGAAAATCAGTTGATTATCCATGGTGGTGCCGGCAGATATAGAAGATTCGGGGTGAACAGCAGGTGAATTTTCAGGAGAAACAGAAGGACAAACCACAAGCCATTTATGTTCGGGTTCTTCAACCAGAAAATTGAGATAAAACAGGGAGGCTTCTTTTATCACTGGATATATCAGCTTAAGATATTCTTTGGTTCCGTTGAATTCATATTTATTGAATAAATGTTGAGAAAGCCAGGCACCGCCCATTGGCCACATGCCCCAGAAAGAACCGTCAATAGGGCCATTTATCCGCCAAATGTCCGTATTATGGTGTAATACCCATCCCTGTGCCCCGTACATATCTTTGGCAGTTTGTTTACCGGTTTGTGAAAGTTCACTGATCATTTGAATAAGTGGCTCGTTCATTTCGGTAAGGTTAGTGATTTCACATGGCCAGTAATTCATTTCAGTATTTATGTTCACTGTATATTTACTGTCCCAGGGAGGAGTAAGCTGATTGTTCCATATACCTTGCAGGTTAGCAGGTTGACCGCCGGGCCGTGACGAAGAAATTAACAAATAGCGTCCGAACTGGAAATATAATGCTACCAACTGCGGGTCATTACCTTTCGAAAATTGTTCAATACGGGTATCTGTAGGATTTTTAACGGAATCGGTTACGCCCAAATCGAGACTTACCCTGTTAAAATAGTTTTGATAATCGGCAATGTGATCTTTTAGAGCCTTGTCGTAATTTTTTTTCAGGGCATCCTGAAGGTATGCATTTGCTTTTTCTTTGGCATTACCACTGATATCACGATAATTCTCAAAATTAGTTGCAATAGTGATATAAATAGTGGCAACATCTGCATTAGTAACATTCAAAGCTGTATCATTGGCTGAAACGGCACCTCCATAAGTTAATATTTTTACTTTGGCTTCGAATTGAACATTACCTTTTACCGTTTCAAAATCGCTTGTTATGCCTGATAAAATAAGTTCGTCATTTCCATTGGTTGAGACATTAACTTTTGAAGGTCTGTCCAAAGTCGCAGAAAAACTTACAGAACCAGGTTTATCAGCCGAAATCCTGGCAATAATAACCTGGTCGGGAAATGAAGCAAATACCTTCATACGATAGTTTACCCCATTTATGGTATAACGGGTTGATGCGAATGCCTTTTCAATATCCAGTTCGCGATAGTAGTTAGAATAATTTTCATGTCCCGGAAATAATAGTCTAAGGTTACCTACAGTCTGGTATGGCATTCCATGCGAGGTTTTGCTGATGAATTTTTGGTTGACCAGGTCCTGCGCTTCTTTATATTTACCTTCAAAAATTAATTTTCTAACCTCAGGCAATGCCCCCTTGGCATCTGGGTTATCATTGCGGTTTGGCTGTCCGGCCCAAACCGTGTTCTCATTAAGTTGAATTGTTTCTTTCCAGGGATCGCCAAATACCATAGCCCCCAAACGGCCGTTTCCAACAGGCAATGCTTCAACCCATTGCCTGGCCGGGTGTACATACCAAAGCCTTAAAAGAGAATCACCCTGGGCTGTTGTATCAATAAATAATGCCAGGCTTAGTATTCCATACAAAATAATCTTTTTCATAATCCTTAATTTTTCAATCCTCCCTTCTCTTTGTGTAAATGAAGGGACAGGGAATGTGTAAGTTAATTTATTTTCCTGTTTAATCTCTTTTTTACAGGAAAAATATTATCCTTGTTTATCAAATACAAAGAACTCTTTGAATGAGCCATAGGATATAGCTATTGTTTCGGTATTCCCTATAAACTCAACCGAACCAGAAATTATATAAGTAATGATCGCATGGTCTTTGTACTTGTTAATTTTATTTAATGTATACACTATAATTTCTTACCCTTTGAAAAAGAATGTGATTTAACATTAGTATGTATATATCATAAACTTCCTGCCCGATTAAAAAGAGAACGGTAGTTTTGTATTTTAAATAAAAGATAAGTGTGTTATTGACCTGACCGAGGAATTTTAATAACACACTCATCTTAAAACTATAGAAAATCAATTATTGCTTAATAACCTGGACTTTGTTCCAATGTACCATTGTTCTTTTTAATCTCATCTGATGATATCGGAAGCAGGTACATTTGTTCTTCAAAAGTTCTTTCAAGCAGCACTACCGGAGTGTATGTTTTTATCCCTGTACTTACATTTTTTATGATTTCCATACCCTCAATAGGCTTGTTCTCCACGTCCATAGCTATTTTCCATCTTCTAACATCCCAAAATCTGTGTTCTTCGAATGCCAGTTCGATTCTCCGTTCATTGTAAAGTCTTGCTCTTAGGTCTTCACCTGTCACTGTTTCAGGTATTTCGGGCATACCTGCCCTTTCTCTCACCAATGATAAATATTCCCTGCATGTAGGTTCATCTCCAAGTTCAAACATAGCTTCTGCATAGTTCAGGTAAATTTCACCCAAACGGAATATTATCCAAGGATTGGTATAAGGTTCTTGCCAGCTAAGAGGAACGCTGGCACCGGGCATGAATTTCCTAAGTATATAGTCTGTACGGGGATTGTCACCGCTTTGTTTATAAGAGTCATATCCCCATGAATTAGCATCGGATGCTATCCACATCTCATGCAGGTCTCCATGATATACACTTGAATCATGTATAACAGTGGCTTCGAAACGGGGATCACGATTTCTATACGGATGTTGAGGATCATACCCTGAAGCAGGGTTTACCGTTTTTACCCCACCCGGATAAATAAAAGCCGGCTCGCCATTGATCATATCATAATCGTCAACCAAATTCTGAGAAGGGCCGTTACTTGCCCACCATCCACCATAAGCGCCGTAACGGCGACCAAGATTATGCATAGGTGCCTGATGATAATTAGTTGTTGAGAAATCTCTGGCAAAAATCAATTCGTTATTTGCTGATCCGCTGGGTTGATTGAAAAGCGTTGTATAATCGGGATGCAGCTCATACCCGTTGTTTAACAAAGCTTCAGCTGCATCGGCTGCCTTTTGCCATTTTTGAAGGTCGTTGGTAGGGTTAAAAAGAGGCGATGCAGCATACAAAAACAAACGCGAACGTAATGCTTTACACGCATCTTGTGAAGCCCTGCCAAAGTTATCCTCGTTTGCTGCAATTTTTTCAGGTAAATCGGGAATTGCTTCGCTCAGATCATTATCGATATAAGCTACACATTCATCGAATGTATTCCTTGTAAAGGTAACGTCGGTACCTAACTCGTAGAATTCAGTAACAATAGGTACCCCTCCAAATCTTTCAATGAGCTGGAAATAAATGTATGCCCTTAAAAATTTAGCTTCGGCAACTAATTTTTCTTTATCCTCGATTGAAATCTCATCACCATCCATTTTATCAAGAAAAACATTAATTTTCCGTATATACTGATAAGCTGTAGTCCAATAATAGATATTGCCACCCCCTGTCCAATGTGTATTTTCCACACTGGTAATGTTATCAGGCGACATATTACCCAAAGGTATATTTCCAATATCCCATGAAATGCTGCAAAACGCTTCATCTGTTGCTTTTGATTGCATGTGTATTTTAAATCCGTGTTGGATACAATTATACAATTCTGTATGATATGCCCTTATCAGGTTTTCATCTGCCCATACTGCATCTTCGGCAATACGGTCTTTAGGTGAAATATCCAGGATATCGTCACTACACGACATGAGTGACAATAACATGATTGTTATTATAAGTATATTTTTCATTTTCTTCATTTTTAAAATTTCACATTAATACCTAAATTGATTATGCGCTGTTGTGGATAGTAAAGGGTATTTCCATTAATTTCCGGGTCGGACCATTTTATTTCTTTAGCCCAGGTAAGCAGGTTATACGCGTTTGCGTACAACCGGACATTTTCCAGTTTGATTTTTGATACAATTTTTTGAGGTATGGAATATCCAAATTCTAAAGTTTTAAGCCTTATAAACGTAGCATCAAATAAAAAGAATGTTGTGTTTCCGGGTTGGTAAGCATCTGCCCTGGGCATGGTGCCATTTGGGTTATCTACCGTCCAGCGGTTTTCTGCCCGTTCAACCATTGTATTATCAAAAGCAGAATTCCCTAACCTGGGAAATACATCGTCATAATTGTAGGCATTGGTTTGCCCCTGGAAGAAAACGCTTAAGTCAATATTTTGATATTGAAAATTCATATTCAATCCAAACACATATTCCGGTGTAGATGTGTAATCGTACCTGAACTGATCATCTGAATCAATCTCTCCATCGTTATTCAAATCGAGGATTTTAATATCTCCAACCTGGGTGCCGCTGGCATGAGGATAGGCATCCAGCTCTTCCTGGGTATTAAAAATTCCATCAGCCTTGTAATACAAATCAGCTTTAATAGGATGACCTGCCCGGTACTTATAGGTTGCTTCTTGTGGCGTTTCATCCATAAATATAACTTCACTCCTTGCAAATGCAACGTTTCCTTCGATATTATAGATTAGTTTGCCAAGCGTATTTCTATGGCTTAAAACCAGTTCAAATCCGTGGTTTTTTGACTTTCCGATATTTTCATCCGGCAAGTCTGAAAATCCTAAAGTGCCTGGTATTGAAAGGTTCCTTGGTGCTAAAATATTCGATCTTTTTTCTTGCCACAGGGTTAACTCCATTCCCAGCAAATTGTTCCAAAGAGAAGTTTCCAGACCTATATCTGTTTTTTTACTTACTTCCCAGGTGATATTCGGGTTGGGCATTGTCTTGGCATAAATACTTGCTGCATCAGCAGTGCCAAATACATAATTGTTTTCAAAAGAATAGAATTGTAAATATTGAAATGCCCCAACGCGATCATTACCAATTTGCCCATGAGAAAACCTTAATTTTAACTGGTTTACAAAAGGAAGGCTGTTTTTCATAAATTCCTCTTCCGACAAACGCCATCCTGCAGAAAATCCGGGGAAAAACCCATATCTCTCTCCCTCCGGAAAGATCTGCGAACCATCATAACGGAACAGAAATTCAAAAAGGTATTTAGAGCTGAAATCATAATTTAAACGACCAAAGTAGTTATTGTATGCGTCTGAGGAAGATGAACCTCTACTATTTTTGTCTTCCGGGTCAGAACTTCCCACGTCAATCTGATCGATGGCCGAACTCACAAAATTTTTCCTATAGGCCTCTGCCCATTTATACGTATTTTTTTGTTGTTCCTGCCCCACCATGGCTGCTACATGATGTTTATCGAAAGTTCTGTCGTATACGATTTTAAAGTTAAACATTATGGTTGTCCACATACGGTAAGTATCGGTAAGCTCTACGGTTGAGGCCCCTGTTCCTTGTTTTTTGTCATATTCCTGTGTAATTACATTATATTCATGATAATAATACGGCAAAAGATATTTTTTTTGGAACTGGTTTCTCAAGTCATAATTGAATGAACCATCTATTTTTAGGCCTTCTATGAAAGGAATTTTATAAGTTGCAGTAAATGTGGAATACAATGGATTATCTTCGGTTTTATCATAACCTCTCTGGTCCATAAGAAGTGGATTTTCGCCTAACCTGCCGGGGGCAATTAACCCATTCGGATATTTGGCAGGCAATGTAGGATTAGCAATCAATATATTATTGAAATTAATCCAGGTTTCAATAGGTGTATACTTACTGTTGTTGAGTATTGCATTAATATTTACACCAACGTTTAGATTTTTATTTAAGTCTACATCAATCTTGGCACGCATGTTATATTGTTTGTATTCAGTAATATGATTCCGATAATCCCCATCCTGGTTCATCGTTGCAAAAGAAAGCAGGTACCTTACAGACTCTGTTCCGCCGTTTACTTGCAGGCTTACTCGCTGTTGAAGCGAATAGGGTTTCAATACTTCATCCATCCAATTGGTGTTTGGATATAAAACAGGATCGGAACCATCACGAAAACTTTGAATGGCCTCGTCAGAATAAAAAGGTATATAAT
The DNA here is from genome assembly GCA_964633305.1 of uncultured Bacteroidales bacterium. GTDB lineage: Bacteria > Bacteroidota > Bacteroidia > Bacteroidales > UBA10428 > CAZWGG01. The sequence continues at coordinate 4,378 of CAZWGG010000103.1, read as the reverse complement.
TATCAGGTCTGCCTTGCCTGTACCAGTCTGCTTCATTATATGCCTCTGCATAAGTAGCAGCATCTAACATTTCCGGAACTTTTGTGGGATGTTGGAAAGCATTATTATAAGTGAAATTGAATACAGGTTTCCCGGTTTTTCCTTTTTTCGTGGTAATTAAGATTACCCCGTTTGCTGCCCGGGCCCCATAAATAGCTGCGGAAGCATCTTTAAGTACAGAAACACTTTCAATATCTTCAGGATTTAGCCTGCTCATAAGTTCCCGGGGAACCCCATCAACAACTATTAAAGGAGAATTTGATTCCCAGAATTTTTCAGGATCGTCATCATCTATAAACGCGAACGTCCCGGCCCCACGGATAAGTATCCTGGGATCATCCCTGCCCGGTTCTCCTGAACGTTGGTTAACAATTAATCCCGGTAGCTTTCCGGCAAGAGAATTGGTAACATTGGGTGAAGGGTTCTTTGTTATCTCTTCTCCTTTGACATTAGAAACAGATCCTGTTAATGTTGCTTTTTTCTGCGATCCATAACCGACTACAACAACTTCTTCAAGTGCCTTAATATCGGGAGCCAGTTTTACATCTAAGACAGACTGGCCGGTTACTTGAATTTTCTCTACCAGGTACCCGATATATGAATATACTAGAGTTACTTCTGTATTAGGGACTTCAATTGTATAAAGTCCATTTATATCCGTTGTGGTTCCAACAGTGCTCCCTTCAATATAAACATTTACTCCTGGTATGGATTCACCGGTTTCGGCATCAGTTACTTTACCGGTAATTTTCATTTGCTGAACATTGTTTTGTCTGGCTGTATTCGGTATGTTATCACCAGCCAATGTGCGACAGGGTTTCATAAAACTTAGAATTAATATAAGTTTTAAAGTTAGTAGTAGCAGTCTTAGTTTCCCTTTTTTGAAACTAATCGTCCATTTACAATAGTTTTTCATAGTTGTACATTTTGTTATTGGTTAATAATAGAGTTATTGTTAGTTATCATATCTAGATGTTAATGGAAATTATCCTGGTCTGCTGTCTTTTTTGTAATACCATTGCAATAAAGTATTTGGCGGTGGTCTTTTGCATTTATTTTTTACTGCTTCTTTTTTCATGGCTAATTACTTCTATTCTTGTAATGATATTGGCATGTTAAATACTAGTTATAGCATTAGTTAGTACAATCCGGGATTACTTACGCGGTAACTTTACCGTGTAAAGTAATAAATTTTTGTACTAATTAGCAAGTAATTCGTTTAAAAATTTAGTGATTCAATTTGAATGTGGGCTCTGAACATTGAGTTATATAATGATCCTTTCACACATTCGATGCAAGACATTTTATAATTTAACATATTGAAATTTAATTACTTCGTTCATGAAGATATACGTTGAAAATTAGTTATACGAATAAAGGATCAAATATTAATATTAAATAATTTATAATATACTTTGGTGGAGGGAAACCCGAAAATTCCGAAGTTTGGAAGTCCCATCCTCTATTTTTGGCTCAAAATCTTCAAATTCTAATCGTATTCTTTTTAGGTTTTAACGATTTCTCAATTTGCTATCGTTTTAGAATCGAAGTATTCCATTGAAAATTTTCTTCAATGAGTATTTCAGTTGGTGAATTCTTTGAATCACCCTGAATTTCATCAATCAATAAATTGGCGGCTATTCTACCCATCTTTCTCGGGTCTTGGTTGATAATTGACAAAGTTGGACTGAATAAGTGGGCGGTATCACTAAAGCCATATCCCAAGATACCTATATCTTCAGGAATTTTTAATCCGGTCTTTCTTATAGCTTTATATGCCCCTAACGCAACACGGTCATTTACAGCCAGTATAATTTCAGGCAATTTTTTGGTTGTTTTTAATTTTTCAAATGCCCTGATACCATCGTTAATCTCGTATCCACCCTCAATAATCCATTCTTCTCTTATTGGAATACCATTGTTCATGAGTGCTTCCTTATATCCGTTACACCGCTCAATTCCAATACTGGTACCTGAATAGCCTGCAAAATGGGCAATATTGGTATAGCCCCTGGAGATTAATTGATTCATAGCCTCCAAGGTGCCACTTTTATCTTCAAAAGCAACATAACTAAACCCCATTCCTTTGATTGCACGGTCAAAAAATACTAAGGGAATTTTCATTTTACGAGCGTATTCAAACACTTTATGATCGGATGTATGTTGCGAAACACATACAAGCAAACCGTCAACACGCATACCGATCAGGTTCATAATATTATTCTTCTCTAAGATTTCCTTTTCACGTGATACCGTGAGAATAATATGATAATTAAGTTCAGTAGATGCATCTATTATACTATCAACCATGTATGCAAAAAAACTATTCTCGAGGTCAGGGATGACAATACCCAATGTAAAGGTCTTCTGAATAGATAATTGCCTGGCAATGAGGTTTGGGGAATATCCCATATTTTCAACAGCCTTTTTAACTCTTTCTTTCATCTCGTCAGAAATATCAGGATGATCTCTCAATGCCTTTGAAACGGTAATACGTGATACGTTTAATCTGTTAGCTATATCTTGTTGAGTAATATGATTTGTTTTCATAACAAACGTTAACAATTCCTTTTACGGTAATTACACTGTAAAAATATACTTTTCCTTTAATTTTTTATGTAAGCATCATCTATAATGAACCATTTTTTTAGTTGATTATTGAAGTCTGAATTTTTTTTGAAATGATTCTTTTATTTCATCCTTAAAACTGTTAAAGTAGTTTTCAATGGTACGTATATCCCTATGACCTAAACTTTTTCTAATAAGTTCAATCAAGGCACCGGAACGTTTTAATACAGTTGCAATGAATGGCACGTGGAATAAGGGGTAAGAACAAGATGAAACCCAATTGAGTAGGGTAGGATAAATGTTGCATAGCCCAAGAATCTGGATACATGGTATATCCTTGTTATAATATTTTATTTTTACATAACCCGGTAACCTTAATTCTCAAAAAAAGGAAATTTTAATTTCTAATTCACAATATTAAAAGTTATTAACAAGATTTAAAATAAATATTTCATGTTTTTTAAACCCTTAAACTGCCGCAATCTTTTTCTGTCTTTGAGATAGATATCCTTTTTAAATTGAAATTTAAAACAAAAGTTCTTTTCATTTAAGTAATTAACATACTAAATTTTAGAATTTAACAGCTTAATTCGATAACTTTGTACAATTCTTAATATTTTTTATGATGAAAAAGGCAATAGTATACTTCATTTTGACAGGATTATTATTTTTAGGATGTAAATCTTTTGAAAAGAAAAAACTTTTTTCAAAAGGTGTTGATACCATGTTAAATTATGCAGCTGAGCTAGATGAAACCAAAGAGAAAGACTCAACAGATTATTATTCCGGATTAGGTGATATTGAAACAGAATCAGATATATCAGCGGATTCTATAAACAGTCTTTACCAGGAAAATCCTACTTTTGGTTCAAAAAAGTTTTATATGATTGTAGGTTGTTTTCTTATTCCACAAAATGCAGAACGTTACTCAAACAATATGAAAAGTAAAGGGTATAACTCGGAAATAATTGTAAGAAACAGTTTTCATATGGTAACCGCCAATGCTTATGATAATTTTAGGGAAGGCGTTAATGACATTCCGAGATTTCGTTCAGAGATTACTCCACAGGCTTGGTTATATGTAAAAAGATAGGGTTAACTCTATACAATCTTATATTCGATTTTAATTTTTTGGTTTTGTAAATATTCTATTCTCTTGGTAAGAGACCGAAGTTGGAAGACTAAAGTCCGAAGATCAAGGTTATACATGTCTTCGGACTTTAGTGTAGTGTTTTTTCAAGTTCCAGTCATTATGAATAAAGGTTGGAATTCAAAGCTTTTATAATGTGGTCTTAATCTTTCTGTGTTATAATATCTTTTTACATCGACAACTTTATTTGTACTTGTAACCACATCAATAGGGGCATTATCATATCGTCCATTTCTTAGTACAACTAACCTGCCATGAATGCCTTTAAGTATTAAATCTAATGCCAGGTTTCCATAAGCCATTGGAACAATAGAATCAATGGCATCCGGATCACCTCCTCTAACAAGGTAACCTAATTGTTGGTTAATTACATTAATTCCTTTTCCCTTATTGAAGCTTGGAGTTAGTTCCCTAATTTTTTCCGAAACCATATCTCCTATTCCCCCTAATTTAGCATGACCATATTGATCTTTTTCCTTTGATTTAAAAATCATATCACTACTTCCTGCAAATACTGCTCCTTCTGATACCAGGACAACAGAATATTTGCTGGGGTTTTTTTCTCGATCTTTAACAAGGAGTTGTGTTAAATTATAAATATTAAATTTGTATTCGGGAATA
>CAZWGG010000102.1:0-11342 GCA_964633305.1 uncultured Bacteroidales bacterium | reverse complement strand
TATACACGGATATTACATTACAAATATTTATTGTTTTAATGTCTATTGTCTTATTTTCTAAATATTTGTATCATTATTTTGGAGATTATCCTGGATTACTAATTATTCCACTTTTTATGGTAATTTCTTTTCTATACTTAACTAAGGGTAAAATAAAGTATAGTAGACTTACAGTTGCATCTGTTACATATTTAATTCTTTCAATTCCACTATTTGGATTAGAATTTCATAAATCACCGAGACAATATATACCACAAGAATGGTATGATAGGTATAATGTGTCATCAGCAGTACAAGTAACTCTGCCTTATGGATTTAAGTATTATGAGACTGAGCAGTTAAGTATTAAAGCTTTTGAGTTACGTAAGACAAAACAATATTTTGACGCCATATTGATTTATAAAGAAGCTTGTAAATTAGAGCCAGAGAATCCAAGATTACTTTTCGATTTATCAGAAACGTATGCAAGATATAATGATTTGGAAAAAGCCATTACCTTGCTTGATACAGCTATCATGTTAGATGATACTTACGCAGGATTTTATAATAATCGCGGATTGCTTTACTATAAGTTAAAAGAGGATGATAAAGCAATTATTGATTTCCAAAAAGCAATTCAGCTTGATTCAACTCATTCAACGTTTTATGCAAATCTTGCGTTAGCTTATTATTATAAGGATTTATATGACAAATCATGTGAATCTATACAAAATGCAGAAAAACTTGGACTTGATATCAAAGAATATAAGGAACTTAAACGGATAAAGAAAAAATACTGTGAATAAGCTACAATTGCCAATAAATAGCGATGAATCCTCAGTGATAAGCAAAACTATACTAAATATCGCAGATATTTAGTTGTACATAACTCTACCTCAACTTTTGATTAATTTTCTGCAATTTCTTAATCTCCTTAAAAAGCTGATAATTCTCTTTAAACCTTACCATATTCAACCCTGCACAGAAAGGTTTTTTGCTATCCAGCTCACCATGTTGAAAGAGTTCAATATTGATAAACTGGTTTTCCAATTCATTGATTAATTCCAAGGTTGCATTTATTGGTTATTTATAAACTAATTAGCCACAATACTAAAATGAAAACAGATATGATTATTTGAAAAAATAATGGGACATTATTATTGAAAAATTGCTTTAAATTTTTACCGAATATAATAACCAATTATATAAAAAATGTATATATATTCGTTAGATCAACGAGTTACAGACTAAAAGCAGTTGCGCTACACGCTACAATAATTATAACAATTGTTGATAATTTGAAAATGTTTAGCGCCAATTTGTAAATGCTGGTGATTTATCTAAATGATATGGGCTTTTCTCAATATACTCCTTATAAAATTGCTGAAAATGATGGATTAAGATCAATCTATATTAGACAACTTCTTAAGGAATTCCATGCTCATGAAAATTCAATTGAAAAAACTGAAATACCAAAAGTTCTAATTCAATATTGGCATTATTTAAAATAATTACAACAATAAATCCAAAATTTTTTAAATAGTTGGAATACAATAGAAAAGCAGGGTTTTGAAAAACTATTATTTGATGACAAGGCAGCAAGATATTTTATTTCACGAGAATTTGACAATTCTTATTTGCGAGCCTATGAGAGATGTCATCATCCAGCGATGAGATGTGACTATTTCCGACTTTGTTATATTTATGCAAAGGGGGGATTTTATGTTGATGCAGATGAAGTCTTTCAAGAAACTGATTGCAACTCTTTCTACCAAGATAATAAACTTAAACTTCAACCCCTCTGCTATGATACTGGAAGCCAATCTATGATTAGACCAGATGTGTTTACTATTAAAGATGAGCCCTATCAAGATTGGATTTTTTATGTAAACAATAACCCTATAATTGCTCCAGCTTATCATCCTGCAATTCGATTGGCTCTTATTCGAGCAACAAGAATTCTCTTGCATAGCAAAGCAAATAGGTTCGACATACAATCAATAACAGGTCCTGGAAATCTTTCAGCAAGTTTGGTTATGCATTCTCTAATATTAAAAAACAATGGCTCACCTCATGACTTTATATTTCTTTCTGACTGGGTAAATACATCAATATGCCAGTGGGAACTTGAATATAGAAATGATGAAAGAAACTGGAGAGTTTGGAAAAAAATAATATCGAAATCTTTAAATAAACCTTATTCTTTTGAGACTTTTGTCTATTTGATGCAAAATAAGAGGGAACATCACGAATAATGAATATTATACAAGGTTCAAAATATTTAAATAAATTAACATTTCAATATAGTCGATTTAAAAAGTGGTTTTTGAAAAGATCGGCTGTCGAAATTTTTGATTCTTCAGACGAAGGCAAAGCCACAAAAATCAGTAAAATCTTTGCAATAAACCTTGATAGACAGAGTAAACGTTGGAAAAGATTAGTTAGAGAAACTCGTGCCCAGAAAACAGTAAATGGTAAATCTCTTCAAGACTTTCTGACTCGAATTTCAGCAGTTGATGCTAGATCAATAAAAATCGACAACTATCATTCATCAGAAGTCGAAAAGCTATACAGGCTAAAAGAACACTTTTTTATAGATCCTGATCCAAGGTTATCACATTTAGTAAGAAGTAAAGAAATTAAAATAAGTATGAGTTCAGCGGAAGTAGCTATTGCACTTTCCCATATCAAAGTCTGGAAGAAAATTGTAACTCAAGAAATTTCATACTCTTTAATTCTGGAAGATGATATATTTTTTGAACCAAACTTTTCTGAATTGGCTAATAAAGCTTGGTCTGAACTACCTACTAGAGTTAATGGCAAAAAATCATTTGATTTACTTTACTTCTCATTCAGAGAAGTGGACAATAAGGCTGATAAAAAGCTTTATTCAGATTGTTTATTTGAACCCATTCGGGGCTTTTGGTGGCTTTCTGGTTATGTGCTTTCTTATGAAGGAGCTTGTAAGCTTCTTGATTTACTTCCAGTATGTGGCCCTGTGGATATGTGGATGAATTTATATTTTCAAAGTTTTGAAGTTTATTCTCTTTCAAGTTCAATAATATCCCAAAGAAGAGATTGGACTTCTAATAACTCATATTCTATTATGCCAATATTATCCAGAATCGGAATTCATTTAGAAGAAAAATCTGTGAACCCGAAGAATATTATTACTCGTAGACCAATTTTTGCAATTGGATTAAATAAAACAGGTACAACCAGTTTACATTTTGCACTCACGTTACTTGGATACAAATGTTGTCACTGGATTAGTGAAAAATTTTCAGATGAGACTGAAAATTTAATAGACAAAAAGCAACCACTTCCATTTGATGCCTATACTGATGTTGATAGTATAATCCGAAAATTTAAGGAACTTGACATACAATATCCAAATGCTGGATTCATCCTAACCACAAGAAATTTAGATGACTGGATTGCAAGTAGATCCAGACATGTGATTCGTAATAGAGTAGAGAATATTAAAGGTGCTTCACATAATTGGACTGAGACAGATGTTCAAACATGGATTGAAGAAAGAACCACGCATCATAAAACAGTACAGGATTATTTCAAGCAAAAAAAGAATAAACTACTAGTAATAGATATATGTGGGGGTGAAGGCTGGGAACCACTTTGTAAATTTCTTGAATTACCTATTCCAAATGCACCTTTCCCAAAGGTAGATCCCCTAATAAAATCACAATCATTAGGCAGGAGTTTAATTCACCGTATTCCTATAAATAGTCGTAAAAGCATTGCACTCGAACATGATAATCACCCTTGGATAAAGAAACCGAAGAATATACAAAACTATTGTGGTAAAGCTGATGAAATAAAAGGATTTGGTAACCGAACTGGTTCATTTTCTCCAGAAATAACAGAAAATTTTAATTCAATTAGCCCGATAGTATGGGAATTGCTTAATAACTCTTTTCCTTATAATCTAGTCCGATTTAATCCTGAAAATGTAAAAACTACAGAAAAGGGAGAAATGAAAATTATTTTGAGAAACGAGAAATTAGATGGTAGAAATTTGACATCAGGTGGAATCAGGAGTAAAAGGAAATTTCAATATGGAAGATTTGAAACTGAAATGATACCCACCAAAGCTGATGGTATAATATCAGCATTCTTCCTCTATCGTATTGACCCTTGGCAAGAAATCGATATAGAGTTTTTGGGAAACGATACTTCTAAGATATTAACAAATGTTTATTATAATCATGGAGAAGAGGGGACAGTTCAGAATTACGGAACATCAGGCACACCTGTACTAATCGAACTTGGTTTCGATGCTTCTTTAGAATTCCATCATTATGCTATTGAGTGGGACCCTAATGAAATTCGCTGGTTTGTAGATGATGATTTAGTACACCTTAGAAAAACAGATTCTCCTACACCAATACCTTCTTTACCAATGAATGTTTATATCAATTCATGGGTGCCAGGTAATTCAAAACTTGCCGGAAAAATAAATTATTTGACTTTACCAAAATCTATGCAAATAAGATCAATTGTTTTATCAAGTTGGCATGAAATGGAATTTGTTAATTTATAAGAATTATAATTAGAATAGAAAAAAATCAGAATACTAAAAAGGGCGCTAACAGATAGCAATTAATCCCAGACAGAAAGCGAGACTTTATCACTATCAGAAGAAATTTAGATTTAGATTAATATGCTGTATATTAATTGCCCTACCTCAACTTTTGATTTATCTTCTGCAACTTCTTAATCTCCTTAAAAAGCCTATAATTCTCTTTAAACCTTACCATATTCAACCCTGCACAGAAAGGTTTTGCCTTATCCAGCTCACCATGTTGAAAGATTTCAATATTGATAAACTGGTTTTCCAATTCATTGATTAATTCCAGCGCTGAATTTAACTGGTTATCTGTAAACTTACCAGACTTTCCTATCAGGCAAATACCTACTGAATTGGTATTAAAACCTTTTACATGCGCTCCCATTTCAGATGATGAGATAAAAGGGTCATCGTTAAGAGGTCTGCCGGTTTCAACATATCCATCGAATCTGGCATTATAATGCGTTGATGTGAGCCATCCGTTCAGGATAACATAGTGGTAACCTATGCCACTCCAACCCCTGCCAAGATAAGTCCGCCCATTCTGAACAACTTTTTCCTGTGGCAAACAATGCCACTTTGCAATTAATGCTGCGTTTCCAAAACCGGAATCCGAACAATGTAATACAATTTTAACTTTCATAACTCTACATTTAAAATTTCAAATTTGGCAGTCATAAAAATTCAAGGATATGAATATCCTCAATATTAAATCAGCCTATGGCTGCCATTTGATTTTGTTTTTAATTGTTTGTGTTAAATCTTCACTTGTTGGGTTGTCCGGTTTTGAACTGGTTGTATTTCCTGTAATAAATGATGTCCATGTATTACGTGTACCACGTTTTTCAACTGACCTGCCAATTGAGTAAATGCTTAACACACTACCCCAAACCCCAAGAAACATTTTAAATATCTGGTCGGAGTTTGCGATTATGGTTTCACCTACATCAATGTAGTGCATGATAATATGCCTTAATCCGAGTAGTTCCAAGAGAATAAAGATTAACCCGACATAAATTACCGTTGGTCTTGCACGTTTCGTGAACCTGTCATCCTGGTTTAACTCTGCCATTAAAACAGATTTTTTGGCATCCAGCTCCTGGCGAATCGTTTCTTCTATTTCCTTTTCCCGGAGCTGTGTAAGTTCTTCCATCCGCATAAGGAAATTATGTTCGTTTTGTTCCTGTTCTCCCTGAATGCGGAGCAATTCATGTTTCAGGTTTTCTTTTTCTTCCGTAGTTGTAACAAACCTGTCTACGGCATCGGATACCGAATCAATGAGGTTGGACCCCGACCCGGATATGAATTCTGATACTTTACTTATAAATGACATAATGATAAATATTTAATGGTTAATAAATAGAAATCTTGCTTATTTAAGGCTCTCCCAGGTATGTAAAAATCAATAACACCTGTTCTTTGGTAAACTCTTTCACGGATTTTTTATACCCTGTCCGTTCCAATTCCTGTCTTAGCGGTTTATTGTTTTGTACCCATGTCATAAAGGTCTGGACAGTCTTTCTGTACATCCGGGCAAGCTCTGATTTTGTGTAGCGTTCAACCGGGGTTTCTATCTCCTCGGCTATAACATTCAGCTCATTATAACTTAGCTTATGCCGGGAGGGACAGAAATGAATAAATTTTGGTTTACCCCTTTTGAATAATTTCTTTATACACCTCTGCACGATATTTTGAAATCTGTTCATAATTAAAGTGTTTTTGTATATCCTGGTTTAACTGGCATCCTAAGTCTGTCAGGTGGTTTGGATTTTTAATGAGATATTTCATTTTTTTGAACCAGTCTGTACGGCTTCCGGCTACCAGGCAGTTTATTTTATCTTTTAATAAAGGCTTGTATGGCCATACATCTGATACAATTACAGATTTCTTAAATACCCCGGCTTCTACCAGTTTTAATTCACTTTTCATTGAACTAAACCTGTTATCCCGCAGGGGAATAAGAGATACATCAATCATATTGTAGTATACAAGGTATTCAGGGACAGGCAGGGAAGGGAATAAGCTTAAATTTTTCGTATGCCTGGCATTATCTGTCAACACTTTTGCATAATCGAAATAAACACTGTCATGTTTGTAGCCAAACAAGCTCAATGAGTAAGACAAGCCTGAATGGGAAAGCTTGTTATTTAATTCCCTCAGCATTTCTATATCGGGCAGGTGGCATGAACCACCAATATAGCCAAACCTTAGCCTGTCATTCTTAATTTCAGCCGGGTAGATATATGAATCTGACACCGATAAGATATTAGGGAAAATAAATACTTTTTTATTCAGAGGTATGATGGATTTTGCCAGTAGTTTAGTGGTAGTACTTATGTAATCTGCCTGTTTTATTATTTCAATAAATTTTTCGGTTTGTTTAGTACGCTTGTAATGTGCGTATGATACATGGTTGGTTGGCAAATTCCAGTAATCGTCAAAATCCACCATTGTTTTTATGTTCAGGTTCCTGAGCATGTTGAGAATTTTAACATTCACATAATTCTTATGAAATACTGCAAGGTGATAACCAGAAAGATTTTCTATCGGCAGGAACATTACATCTCTTTTGCAGTCAATCTTAAATTCCGGAAAAGCCGAGAATGCCTCGTATGGATGAATTTGCCTGTAATACTGGCAACCACCAATTTTGGGATATACTATATTTAGAATTTTGTATTTCATCGTTTTGGGTTTAGTTTGGACAATCTTTTCTCAAACCTGAACCAGGTGCATATTGCAAAGCCGTTAAAATCTCGTTGATATAGACCTTTTGGGGGATGCGAAGGAATAAGCTCAGGGCTGTCCTGAAATCGCTGTAATTGGATCCATCCCACAAAGCATACTTAATGTAGTTGGTATGAAAAGCAAAGCCTGCCGTATCTATTTGACAGCAACGCGGTGGCCTGCCGAAATGTTGGTTATCCGGTACAACATATCCGGGAAACTGAACCCTCCAAAGCAACATTTGTCTTTCATTACTGATTTTGGAAACAATCCTGCATAAAGAATCCGGCGAGCTGAACCGGTTGTCATCATCCAGTTTAATGATATAACCCGGTTCGGTATATTCCATCATTTTATTGAAGTATTCATTCGGGGGAAAGGGTTTTTCAATATATCCCGGAATGAATGTTTCTTTGGCAATTACAGACCAGTCCTCTATTCTTTTAAATTCAACCAGTACGTCTATTGGATATTTTTCAACGTATTCTTTTGTTGGTAAATCGTCATAACTCACGATTAAAAGGATATTCTGATAATCCTGCTCTTTAATTGATTTATAGCAGTTCGCAAAGAATTTTGGACGGTTGGAAGTACGAACCAGGATGTTTATTAATGGATTATTCATGACAATTAGATTTTAAAACATTTATAACTTCAATGGGCAATTCCAATAAAATTTTGTTAATGACAGAGTTAATCTCATTCCTTTCATGCGGGAATTTTGCCAATATGGAAATGGACAAAAGTTCCAGTTCCGAAAAAGATTGTTTTACGGACCTGTTTATTTGCTTTGAGGCTAAAAGCTGTAAGCACCTTTTTTCGAGGGTTTGATACAGACAGCTACACGTATCGTAAATGTACTTATCCAGTACAAGGTTGTCTTTTTTAAGGATTTTCTCCCATTCATAATCTCTTAAAAAGAGCATGAGACACCTTAATTCATGGAATGTCAGTTTATAGCCAACCATTTTTGTATATCCTTTTTCCATATTCATCGAATTGTTGGATTGGTTCTTTACTGTTGTTATCATAGATTATGGCTGTATGGTATTTTCCCTGGTACCTGCCATTTACAAATCTTTTGCGTAAACCTTTCATACCCGTTTCTTTGCTTATCTTATCCTCTTTTAACCGGCTGCTGTAATATTTCTTTTCGCCTGTTTTCAGGTACAGGCAGAGGAACGTGAGCGATTTATTCTTATCGAAAAACTTAGGCATGAGTAAAAATTTCAGAGGTTGAAAAATGACTTAGAAAATCACCCATCAGGTGTGGTATGTTTTTCTTAACATGAGCTTCACAACGTTTAAACTGGCGAAGGCTTGGATTGGCCAGGAACAAACGAAGCTGTTTGTCCAGGTTTTCCCGGTCAGCTTGTTGTTGTTTGTATTTACCTTTTTGCTTTAAAAGGTTTTCATATTTTTTAGGCCAGGAAGCCGTGTTAACAAAGCTCATATAAGGTTTTCCCGTTGCTTTGTTTATTCCTTTATTATTTAGGTTTAAATAAGGTCCGGGAAATATCCATTGCATATTGATGTTGTGCCGTTCGATTGTCCTTCCTGCTTTGTCTATTCTCCATTTGTAGATTTTTCTCGTATTTTCAATGGCTTTCAGGGACAAGCAGTTTGTAAAATAATATTGCTCAACATAAGCCAGGGTGTTTTCCAGATGGGCAGGATTAAATATTCTTCCTTCAAACAAAACATGCAAAACATACCAGAAAAACCACCTGGCTGCTGCTTTCTGGTGAGTACGCAATGTTGATTCGGTGGCCGGCGCAACCTGGTGTTCTTTTTTGTTCCACTCGGATATTAATTTAACAGAACGGTCTGTATTTTTTTCATCTGTATTGTTTTGTGCTATTTCCCCGTGTTCTTTTAAAATGTTCTTTTTCTGTGTTCTTTCCTGTTCTTTCACAATATTATCCCTGACGGCAGGAAGGGATACCTTATCAACATTTATATTTGAATTATTAATATGCTCTTTTCCGGGAATAAGATATTCTGGTCGGCAATTTGTACGTAAGCTATCGGACGATTCAGAATCAGTGCTTTCCAGGTATTTTGAACAGGGCTTATATTCAGGATTCAAATAGTCGGATATTAACAGAAAATCAGGATTAATTAACAACTCGAAATTCATTTGTGAGCCGTGATTAATTTTTTCATGTATTACCCCTGCCTGTATTAACCGATTTACCTGCCTGTAAGCCGTGTTTTCATTGATTTTAATGGTTTTCTCCACCCATGAGAGGGCTTTCCTGTTGGTGGTAAGTGCAACGGGTTCATCACTGTTAATTTGCCTGAATTCGGGAGTGTCATTAAACAGCTTATTGTGCTGGTAGAGTTGTCTCGATGCCAGGGTAAGTATCCTTGCAAACATTTTTGCATGTTGCGGTCTCAATTGTTCCCCCAGAGATTTGCCCTCATTATAGGAATTGGCAAAATTTAAGAAAGAATCGAGGGAACTTTTAAACTCCAACACAGGATAATTAATTATAGCCATATTATCTTTGTATTTGGTTTAAGGCCGGAAAGAAATAGCCCCGGTTTAGCACAACATGTGCCAAACCGGATGTTGTGCTATTTCCCCGTACCTTGAATTAATTCTTAATTAAAAAGGGAGTATCTCACGCCGCCAAGCTCAGATGCTCCCTTATTTTTATATTGTTGCCTGAACTACATATTGTCTTTTCTGCATTAATTCGTTACAGAATCTTTGATATGGTTCAGGTATGTTATTCAATTCTGACACCGGGATATAAATAGTCCGGTGACTTACACTCACACGGTATTTTTCCCTGAGTCTTTTATGCAAATAGTACCTTCTTCTATTTTCTTTATCGTAAACCATAAATAATACCTTTCAAGCTACTTTTAACAATTCTTCGTAAACACCTAATCCTTTTAGTAAGTCGTTTCTGAATTCCAGGAAAAATTCATTCGGGGAGTTTATTACAATTGAAATCAGCTCGTTGATATTTTTAGGCGCTTTATACATGAATATTTGTCCATTCCAGATAATTTTAAAATCTTCTCCCTGGAAATGAATTGTATTTTCGTCCGGGTCATAATAGTCACCCGATGAATCATCAAAAGGCTTTATATTTGAGAAATACAGTTGCAATGAGGTTGGCGGGCTATGGTAGAAATGAATCATTTTAGCAAGTTTACAGTCAAACTCCTTGTCGGTTTTTGCTATGACTGTCAGATAGGTTACCATATCTAAAAAGCTCATGGCCTTCATGGAATTATTGTATGATGACTCATGTTTCATCTGTTATATTTTAATTTTTAATGGTCAGATGGAACTCACAAGAAAAAAATAATCATTTTCGTGTGTGCATCTGACAACTTAACTTTTTGCCTACTTTTAGTAGAATTAACAAGGACTTACAGTTTATTGGTTATTAACTTTATATCTACTTTTTGAATACTTTTCGTCAACCTGTCTGATCCTAGAATTACTATACAGATTTAACTTAGTGTACTGAAATAACTATACAGATACCTGGAAATGAGATTTTACTTTTAGTAGTTTTATAATCTACAATATTTATTCAGAAAAAACAGAATTTCCATTATATTCGTGTAAATTATTATCTGTTTTCTTTTGAAGACTTCATTAGGGCATCTGCCGAAAAATAAAAAAGGAGAGCTAAAGGCTGTCACTAAGATTATCCTGGAATTTTGCCCGGAAGTGGAAATGATAATTCTTTTCGGAAGCTATGCAAGGGGTGACTGGGTAGAAGATATATACACCGAGGACCATATTACTTACGAATATAAAAGCGATTATGATTTATTATTTGTCTTTTCCTCGGAGAAAAAAGCAAATAATATCAACTTAAAGAGTGCCATTGGAAAGCGGATACTTGAATCTAAACAGGTACAAACGCATGTTTCCATCATTATGCACAGCATAAAATTTGTGAATACCAAAATAAAGCACCGGAATTATTTCTTTTCGGATATTAAGAAAGAAGGGATAATACTGTATGATTCCGGGAAATACAAATTGGCCAGGAAGAGGAAATTAAGTCCTGAACAA
>CAZWGG010000101.1:0-11355 GCA_964633305.1 uncultured Bacteroidales bacterium | reverse complement strand
CTTGTCTTTGACGTTTTCTTATTAAAGACTTTAAAAAATAGGAGTTTTCTGGCAGGCACTAAGTAGAATAATCCAAGAAATACGCCTGAGCTAATTTTTTTATTTCCTGTAAGTTCAGGCTGTTAAGAAGATACAAAGCCACAAGTTAAAACCTTGCGGCAGAGTGTGAATTGCCTATCAAGCCGTTATAACTTTGAAGCGTATCACAAACCTTCGTAAACCTACTATCTCGGCTATTATTTTTACCCATTAGCGTTTGGCAGTTAATGTTTTTATATAGCTTTCAGGTGTTAATACTCCTATATCACTTTTTGCATAATCTTTGATATTTCGTGTCAGAATCACATCGATAAAGCCAGATTTAACAGCTGAAAAATTTTGTAAAGCATCTTCAAAATCTTTAAACCCAGAGCCTAGTGCATGAAGAACAATATCTCTATCCATGGATAATACATCCATAATTGTCATTAATTGGCTTAACTGTTTAATTACCTTATCATGTTTGGCTACTTGTCTTAAGAGATAATAAAGGTTACTGCAAATTACAGGCGTTACATATCCTTTAATTTGTTTTGATTCACAAAGAGAAAAAATCTGAGCAGCATTTTCAGAGAATGGTTCCCTATCAAAGAAAAAATCGAGAATTACATCAGAATCGATGAGTATTTTATCCATTTTATAGGTATTTTTGAGATAATCCCTTTGACAGTTCCTTTTTGTAATCAAAATCTTTTGGTGCTTTGAATGAGCCTCTTAAAGATTTAGTCAATGGAGTTATCTCTATATCAGATTTGCTTTCTTCCTTGGTAATAACTTTCAAATAATTCTCTATTATATCCGATAAGCTTCGGCCTTTCCCCTTAGCATACTTTTTAGCTTTTTCTATAATCGTCTGCTCAATTGTTAATGTAAGTTTTGTATTCATTACACTTCTTTTCTATCGTCATTTTATACGTGCAAATTTATGTAAAGTATTTTATCCACGCAAATTGTTTTATTTTTATACGTATCACCCTGCTTTTACATACAACAGTAAATTTTATGCGTAGTGGCAGATTGCGTGGTAGTTTCCTGTCAAACTGCGATGTTATTTCAACTTTAACTTCTTTTGCCCCAATCGTCCCATTATTTATCCAATTTTGATCAGATTCTAGCAAACCTGCTGATGAATAAGAGGGCAACATTTTTCCGTCAAATAAACTTCCAAGATTAATTTGAGCAGTACCGGTTTGAGTAACCGTATATCTGCTTGTCGCATTAAAAAGAAGATGTTGACTAATATTATATTTCTTATAAACATTAACCCATTTCATCTGTTTTTTGTAATATTGAGAGACAAAAATGTGTTTTTATGGATTCAATTACCCAAATAGTGTTGGGGGCAGCAGTGAGTGAAGCAACCATTGGGGAAAAAGAGGGGAACAAAGCCCTTCTTTGGGGGGCCATAATTGGTACTGTTCCCGATTTGGATGTAATCTTTATTCCTTTTTTCAATACCGTTAAAGGCTTGTTTGTGCACAGGGGCTTCAGCCACTCTATTTTATTTGCCATTCTTATTTCTCCTCTTATCGGGTGGTTATTGAGTAAAATCTACGAAAAATCGGCAACAAGTACACGACGTTGGATGTTAATGTCTTTTCTTGTAATTGGCACCCACATTTTGCTTGATTTATTTACAAATTACGGCACAGGCCTTTTTGTGCCATTTAATAATTACCGGGTTGAATGGGGTACCATTGCTATTATTGATGTTTTTTATACCGTACCTTTTCTCCTTAGTTTGGTTATCCTAATGTTTTTTAACCGCACTTCAAAAACAAGGCGGTTTATAAGCTGGTCAGGTATTGTTGTCAGTACGCTTTACCTTATGTTTACAGTGGGAAATAAATTTAATATAAACAGTACATTCAAGAATGAACTCGTATCACAACATATCCATTATGAAAGATTCAAATCGGTTCCATTACCTTTAACAAATTTTTTATGGATGGGTATTGCTGAAGTAGAAAATAAGTATTTAATAGGGTATTATTCGGTATTTGATGATTCAAAGCAAATAGAATTTTCTGCAGTAAAAAAGAACGAACTCCTTATTTATCCGCTTTTAAGGGAAAAGATGATCAAAGATTTGATAAGGTTTACTAAAGGATTTTATACAGTAAACTTTACCAAGGGTAAGCTTATTTTAAACGATTTACGGTTTGGCCGAATGGGAATTAGTGAAGGTTCACCTTTTATATTTTCTTTTGAAATTCAGAAACAGGGCAATGTGTTACAAGTAAGTGAAGCCCAACATCCCCGGAATGAGGGTGAAGATATGTTTGCCGGTTATTTCAAACGTATTTTTGGTGACCGGAATTAATTACTATGATTTAGCCAGGTGGTTCGTTATCCATAAGCAGGGACGTTAATCATTGTCTGTTGACTTTCTACTCTTAACATTTTCAATTAACTTTGAGGTTTTTTATTTAGTGCTTGCTAACACTAACAAACTCATAACATAGAATGATTTCTGTTGACCAACTCAACATACAATTTAATGGCAGGGACATTTTCAAAGATGCATCATTCCTTGTGAATCCAAAGGATAAGATAGGGCTTGTAGGGCGCAATGGAGCAGGAAAATCAACCTTATTAAAAGTATTTACAGGCATTCAGAAACCCGATAGTGGAGAAGTAGTTGTTCCTGCTGATGTTACCCTGGGCTATTTGCCACAGGAGTTAGTGGTAAAAGACAGCAAATCGTTAATTGAAGAGGCATGTATGGCTTTTCATGAATTAAATAAACTTGAAAAAGATATCAAACACTTAAATCATGAGATTGCTTCCCGTACCGATTATGAATCGAAAGAATATTTAAAGTTAATTGAAAAATTTACCGAGAAGAATGAAAGAATCCAACTACTTGGAGGGAACAATAAGAATGAAAATGTAGAACAAACCTTAATAGGCCTTGGATTCACGCGGAAAGACTTTAACAGGCCTACAGGTGTGTTCAGTGGGGGATGGCGAATGCGCATTGAACTGGCAAAGATACTGTTACAATCACCCGATGTATTTCTCCTTGACGAACCTACCAATCATCTTGATATTGAATCCATACAATGGCTTGAAAATTTTCTTAAGAACTATTCTGGGGCGGTAGTACTTATTTCACATGACAGGGCATTCCTTGATAATGTTACCAACCGGACTATTGAAATTTCCCTTGGTAAAATATACGATTATAATGTTTCGTACTCAATGTTTGTGAAATTAAGAAAAGAAAGGCGTGAACAACAGGAAGCAACATTTCGTAACCAGCAAAAAAAGATTGAAGACACAAAGGAATTTATTGAGAGGTTTAGATACAAAGCAACCAAAGCAGTACAGGTACAATCACGGATAAAGCAGCTTGAAAAAATCGATATCATAGAAATTGAAGAAGAGGATGTAGCGTCTATGAATATCAAATTTCCTCCTGCTCCCCGTTCAGGGGCTGTTGTATTCGAAACCAAAGAACTTTCCAAAAGCTATGGTTCTTTAAACGTACTTGATAAGGCCGGACTAACAGTTGAACGAGGGGAAAAGGTAGCCTTTGTCGGAAGAAACGGGGAAGGAAAAACAACATTCTCCAGGATCATTGTCGGAGAAATTGATGCCATAGGAAGTTATAAGGCAGGCCATAACGTGAAACTAGGATATTTTGCTCAAAACCAGGATGAGTTATTAGATGGTGAGAAAACGGTTTTCCAAACTATCGATGATATAGCAGTCGGGGACATTCGAACAAAAATAAGGGATATACTCGGTGCTTTTCTTTTTAGTGGTGACGATGCGGATAAAAAAGTAAAAGTACTTTCCGGTGGTGAACGCTCACGGCTTGCGTTAGCAAAGCTCCTTCTTGAGCCCTTTAACTTTTTGGTATTAGACGAACCAACCAACCATCTGGACATGAGATCTAAAGATATTCTTAAACAAGCATTGCTAAAATATGATGGCACACTGGTAGTAGTTTCGCATGACAGGGAATTTTTGGATGGTTTGGTTACAAAAGTTTTTGAATTTAAAAACAAAAAGATAAAAGAACACCTGGGAGGGATTTATGATTTTCTTACAAAAAAAAATATGGCGTCTTTACGTGAACTTGAGAAGAAAAATACAGTAGCTGAACCTGCTGGTAATTCGGAATATAAGCATACGTATATAGAAAAAAAAGAATTAGAACGGGAAATAAGGAAAGTTAGTAACCAGGTAATAAAAGTTGAGAAAAGAATTGAAGAGTTGGAAGGAAAAATCCGGTTAATGGACCGGCACATTGCAAATCCTCATGAATTTGATACAGAATTGAATAATCCTGATTTTTTCACCGAATATGAAGAATTAAAAAAAAGTTTAAATATTGAATTAAACAAGTGGGAAAAGTTGCATGAGGAATTAGAAATATTAAAAAATAAAAGAAAATAAGTACCTTTATCCGGGTTTTCAATTATTCCCATATCCAGACCTGGATTTATTTTGTGTGATCATTATTTAGCTAAATGACAAGAGTAAAATACATTACTTTAGTATTTATATTAACTTTAGCCGGTTGTTCTCCTTCTGTAAAGGTGCCTAAAGAACGAACCCTATCAACAATTTATAATCCGGCAAGTACCAAAATACACCCGGCTTTCTCTGTGTATCATAGTTCTGATAATTCATCCACCTTGTATATAAAAATATTTCCAAAAGAACTTTTATATACACAAGCAAATAGTGAAGGCATTTACAAAGGAACGATCAAGATTGATTTTGAACTTCTTGATATTACCGATTTAGGAAATACTTTTGTGGCAGACAGCGGTTCCTATGCATATAGTTTTAAACGTGAAGGGGTACAGGAACGATATATTACAAATATCCCTGTAAAGGCTGAACTGGGTAAGTTATATCAGTTGAAAATAAAAGCAGAGGATATAGTAAGAAAAGAAGAACAATGGAGATATATTATTGTCGATAAACGGACTAAATTTTCTCAACAAAATTTTATCCTCTACAATGATGGAAAAATTGTTCCTTATTTTTCACCTTATATTGTAGGCAATAACCTTTTTAAAATCGACAGTAGGAATATTCAACAATATAACCAGGTTTATGTTTTATATTATGGGACGGGGATGCCATTACCAAAACCTACCTTTTCCCTGGCACGTGAAAAAGAATTTTTATCAAAGCCCGATAGTATTTGGGTTCTTCCTTTTAGCAGTGATTTAACTTACCAGTTGAAATATGAAGGGATGTATTTTTTTCAGCTCGATACAACCCAGGGTGAAGGGCTGACGATTTTAAATTTTGGCCCTGATTTTCCCCAAATTAAAAAACCTTATCAAATGATAGGCCCTATTGCATATCTCACTAGTAGCGTTGAATATAGGGAAATTCAAGATGCGGTTAATCAAAAACTTGCAGTTGAAGAGTTTTGGTTAGGTAAAGCTGATAATATAGAAAGGGCAAGAGAACTAATACGGATATATTATAACCGGGTTTACTTTGCAAATTACTATTTCTCTTCATTTAAACCCGGTTGGAAGACAGACAGGGGAATGATTTATATTATTTATGGACCTCCTCAGTCCATTACCCGTGAAATAAATGAAGAGAGATGGGTTTATTACCGAAAAAGTTTTTCATCTTCAATAACTTTTACATTTAACTATGTACCAGTGCCCTATGCATTAAATAATTTCATTCTTCAGCGATCTGAAACTTATGACTGGCATTGGAAAGAAGCTGTTGAATCATGGAAAAACGGGAAAGTATTTTTACTCGATTGATATCGTTTTCATACTTATGAAGAAAAAACCAAGTATTATTTTTGGGACTCATCCTGTAAAAGAGGCTGTTAAAGCAGGAAAAACATTTGAGAAAGTTATTGTAAGAAAAGATCATACTCACTCTGCGATAAGTGAATTACTGGGACAACTTCGTTCCATGGGTGTTCCTATTCAATATGTACCTTCTGAAAAACTTAATAAAATAACCGGTAAAAATCACCAGGGAGTTATAGCATTTATTTCGGAAATTGAGTATTACAATATACCTGATATTATTGCAAGCCTTTTTGAACAGGGTAAAATGCCCCTTATACTTGCTTTGGATGGAATAACCGATGTAAGAAATTTTGGAGCCATTGCACGGACTGCCGAATGCGCCGGGATTGATGCCATTGTAATTCCGGTTAAAGGATCTGTCTCAGTGAATGCCGATGCAATAAAAACTTCTTCAGGTGCATTGCATAAAGTTCCTGTTTGCCGTACCAACGATCTTTGTAAATCGCTTCATTACCTCCATAATAGCGGGTTGCAGCTAATTGGTGTAACTGAAAAAGCGGATGAACATTATCTTCAGCCAAACTATACATTGCCTACGGTACTTATTATGGGAGCGGAAGATAAAGGAATATCTTTGAATATCCTGAAAATTGTCGATAAGTTAGTAAAAATACCCCTTTTAGGTTCAATATCGTCTTTAAATGTTAGTGTAGCCGCTTCAATTGTAATGTATGAAACCGTTCGGCAAAGAAATTTTCTTCATCCAGAATTATGAACTTTTAAATCACGAAAATATATTTCCGGGTTAAGCAGTCTGTTCTTTTTCAATAGGTACTTGCCTGTCAATTATTGCATCAAGTGATATAAATGTTTCAGTCCTTGAGATTCCTTTTATAACCTGAATTTTGTTGACAAGAATTTTTCGCAAGTGTTCATTATCTTTTGTATACACTTTAATAAACATTGCATACTGGCCCGTGGTATAATGACATTGAACAATTTCCGGTATTTTACTTAACTTGGAAGAAACATCACTAAATAATCCCGCATTATCAAGGAAAATACCAATGTACGCACATGTATGATACCCTAGCTTTTTGGGTTCAAGATTAAACTGGCTACCTGAAATTATACCCAATCTTACCAACCGTTGGACCCTTTGGTGAATTGCAGCCCCTGATACACCACATTCCCTGGCAACTTCCAGAAATGGTATTCGGGCATCTTTGGTAAGAATAGATAAAATTTTCCTGTCGAGTTTGTCAATCTGAAAGTTACTTCTCATATTTTTTTATAAAAAATTAATATTTGAAACTAAAAATAATTATTTATTATTAATATGAAATAATATTAATAGATTTACCAAATTAATTATTAATTATTTTGGTTGAGGGGAGTAAAATTAATATATTTGATTAAATATATTTAACATTTTAGTAAATAAGTTTAGTTTTCGTTACAGTTTTCAATATTTGTTGCTGCAATAGTTACAAATAGATAATAATAGTACAACAAAACTTTAAAGAAAGAGTGCATAATTGCTATTTACTGCCATGCATCTCTGAGAGCCCAAGTTTTTTAGCTTGGGCTTATTTTTATACCGATCACAAACAGATTTCCGAAAAGTATCAGTATACATAATATTCATAACAACTAAAATTCTTAGAAGAAAAAGATTTGGTATTTATTTGAGCTTATTATCTTTGTAGCTTCCTTGATAAAAAATTAAGGAAACTATCTGAATTTTAACTAAATAAACAACCTTATGAACAAAGCACTATTTATTCCAAAAAATTACAAAAGTCTTCTTAATTTGAAACAAACCGAGAAAGCAATAAAAATGGTTAAAGACACGTTTCAGCAGAACCTTTCGTCTGAGTTGAGGTTAAGGCGTGTTACGGCACCCTTGTTTGTATTGAAAGGTACAGGGGTAAATGACGATTTGAATGGAGTTGAACGAAAAGTTTCTTTTCCAATTAGAGATATGGGCGATTCGGTTGCCGAAGTTGTTAATTCATTGGCAAAATGGAAAAGAATGGCCTTGGCTGATTACGGTATTGGACATGGATACGGATTATATACCGACATGAATGCTATCCGGCCCGATGAAGATATGGATAATATACATTCGCTTTATGTTGATCAGTGGGATTGGGAGCGTGTTATAAGTAAAGAAGAAAGAAATATTGATTTTTTAAAGTTTGTAGTAAACAAAATTTTTGAAGCATTAAAACGAACAGAGTTTGTATTATGGGAACATTATCCTCAATTAGAACCAATTCTTCCTGATGAAATAACATTTATACATTCTGAAGAATTGCAAAAAGAATACCCAAACCTGTCGTCCAAAGAGAGAGAAACAGAAGCAGTAAAAAAATACGGCGCCATTTTTGTGATTGGTATTGGGGGTAAATTAGCTGACGGAAAGCCACATGATGGCCGTGCCCCTGATTATGATGATTGGATTACTCCTACCATTAATGGGTACAAGGGATTAAACGGTGATATTATTTTGTGGAACCCTGTTTTAGAATCGGCCTTTGAGATTTCATCAATGGGAATAAGGGTTGATAAAGAATCGTTAGTCAAACAGCTTGAAGTTACGGGTACTCTTGAAAGAAAAGAATTAATTTTTCATAAACGGCTAATTAATGAAGAATTACCTCTTTCTGTAGGAGGTGGATTGGGACAGTCGAGAATTTGTATGTATTACCTCAGAAAAGCGCATATAGGGGAAATACAATCAAGTATATGGCCTTCTGATATGATAGAAGAATGTAAGAAAAACAGTATTGTTTTAGTTTAATTGGATATATTATAATAAGCGGTTAATTTTTCAATTGTTTTGCAAATATATTTTTATACTTAATATTGAAGTAGAGATTGCCTGTAATTAAGGATACTATTTTACTTGATATTAAATAATCAATTAAATTACTTGTTTTTGTTTATTTGGGCCAAAGGATACAAATAAACCTTGATCAAATAAGTAATAGAGCTATTAAAAATAGCCCTGCAGTTTTTAATGATTACTATTATAGCGACATTAATTTGTTCGATAGTAATGTTATTATATGCTTATTATCAGTGAGTAAAATTTATTCTGCAACCACCTCAATTAACGGATGTGCTTTTGCCCAAATATTTAAGTTGTATTGATTTTTTTCACACCAATTCCTCCATAATTCGAAATGAAAATCATTTGTTTTGGGAATGTTCTTCAAACGTTGGTTCCAAACCCTGAATGAGGGTAAAGATTCCATCCTCCGGTCTTTCCAATGTTTAATCTTCCACCCTGTTTCTTCAAGTAGTTTTTTCAATTGTGAGGAAGAAACTAAAAGCATAGAATCTCCGAAAACGACGTTATTCGCATTGCTGTCCTGACAACTTGTACGTATAATTAATTTTTTCCCAAAATAACGCAATCTTCTTAAGAGTGAATATTTATCTCTAACGTGTTCTAAACTCTCCAATAACAATAGAATATCAAAATAACCAGGGGGAATGGTGTTTTCCATATCGCCATAGCGTATTGGTACAGCAATTTTGTTACAATATTTAAATTGAGTTTTACTTATGGTAATACCTACAACATTGCATTTATGGTTACTAATCAGGTATTTTGCTGGTCCTCCCCAACCACAGCCTAAATCATATACACTGCTTTTTTCAGGTATAAATTTTTTTAAATCGGAAACTGCTTTTTCGAAAGGGGCATTGTCCCATACATCTTCATTTTCCGGTTTTCCATTCTTGAAGAGGCCAAAATGATAATGCATCTTTTCACCTAATATTTGTTTCCAAACGGGCAGAATATCCGTGCTATAAAAGTCATCAAGATGATGGTTATGTGTATTTTTAGGTAGGGATATTTTTTCAAATATGCATTGTTCAATAAGGGCATTTATTTGTTTTGCATTATTGTCTGCCAGTTTTTTTAATTCATGTATATCCTTTGGCATTTGGCCGATAATATTTCCTGAAAAGTAAATGGTCAAAGAAGGATCTTTGGCATGAACGGAATTAAAAGCAATATGTCTTAAGTGGAAAAACCTATGCGTATTTAAACACATGTTGGTTGATTTTGTGTTCGAAAATTTCCTAAGTATGGGTAAAAACCTATCAAGTGAAGGTTGCCATGGATAAGTTAAACTTATTTGATCTATTTTTTCGCCATTTTTCCTTAACCAGAAACCCGACATCATATTTAAACGAACATCTTCAATTAAAGTATCATGTATGGATATTAGGGCCGGATGAACCCTTGATTTTGGCTTAATTCCACAGGGTGTTTCCGGCAAGTAATGAAATTCGTAACTTAATTTTTTAAACTGCTCTTTTGATGACCAGGAAAAAGCATCGTATTTATTTTGACCGGTATCGGGATGGAGGTAATTGATATATAATCCATAGGTTTTATCATCTGATGCTGAAAACCCTATTCCCTGATGGAGGGAATAGGGAGATACATTTTTATGGGTATCTAAAACAAGTGCGGGACAATCCAGTGTTTCCAATAACTGACAAAAGCTGTTTGTTTCCCTGGTCTTAAGATACGTATTATAACTGTTATTGATCCAGAAAATTACCTTATCCCGCACATAAGCCTTTTTTGGGGTTATTCTTAATGACCATTCAAAACTAACTTCTGAGTTTTTATGGAGTTTTGAAGTTATACGCTGTATCATTTCCCGTTGAGTTTTTGTTGCCATTCAAATTAATTTTTCAATCCTTTCCCAATCTTGCATTTTCTCAAGTTCGGCGAGTTTTTTCAAAATACCAGGATTTTTTTGAAAGTGGGATCTAATATCTGCTGAATTTACATTAAGATATCCCCGTTTTTTGGCCCAATTAATAAAATAATCCCATCTACCCGGAGTTATCAGGGCTATTTCCGGCCCTAATTCATTTAAAATATGTTCTTTTTTTAAATCTTCAATGAATGTAAAAAAATCTTTTTTCATAATTTATAGTTATTTTGTTTATTGATTAGTTAAATTAGCTGGAAGTCCGAAGTCGGGAGTCCGAAGTCAAGACTCCAACTTCCATCTTCTATTATCTGACTCAAAGTCTTCAAATTCTCTTCGTTTTCTTTCGATGTTATCCTATTATTCATGAATGTAGGATTAAATTTTTATGTTTCTCTCAATTTCAGCTCTTCTTACTATATACAGACTTCGGACTTCGAATTATATCACAATTTCTTGCAATTGCATTTTTAATTAATTTGCATCAGCAGTGTTCTTAATTACCAATTACTTGGGTCAATTATTTTTTTTGCTTTGTTCCATGTGTCTTCTGCAAAATTTTCAAAATCGCCACCAAGTGATTCAAAAGCATTTTTGATAGCATCGGTACCATAACCAACGTCTTGTAGAATAGTGTTTATTGCCTTGGGAGCTTCATCAAATGCAGTTTGCAGTGCTGATGAAATATCTTTGATCCCAAAACCAATACCTTTGAGGACTGTAGCAGCCGCAGTGGCAGTAATCCCAATGCCATCGGATAGTGCATTTGCTATTTCAGTTGCCGATGCGTTAAATGCAGACTTTATACCGGAAGC
>CAZWGG010000100.1:0-11398 GCA_964633305.1 uncultured Bacteroidales bacterium | reverse complement strand
AATCATTAGTGTCGCAAAGTATATCATAAATATGATTGAAACAGAAGACAATATGCTAAAATTCAACCATCCTGTATATAAATTAATTTATGAAGAAATTAAAAACCAAGTTAAAACTAATGGGCTGGTAGATGATTCCTATTTTATTAAACATGCTAATAATGCTATAGCAAATACATCGGCTGATCTGTTAACAATACCTTACAAACCCAGCAAAATTTGGCAAAAACATGAAGTATACATCGAGCCCGAAGAAATGAAACTGAAAACCGATGTCCCAAAAACAGTTGATGCGTTTAAAAACCAAAAAGTATTATCAATGATAAAAGAAACCGAACAACAATTAAAAAAAGCACAGGAAGATGATGATCAGGAAAGTATTATTTTGCTTCAACAACGTATTATTGTTCTTAATGATTTAAAAAAGAACCTTTCAAAAACCCTGGGCGACCGGATTATTATTTGATATAAAATCAACCCATTTACTATAAATCCTGTATAATGTTTGTTTTCTTTTACAAATTGTTCAACTTCTTTAAGTGTTTTTATAGGGCCTGGTTTTAATATATGCCCGTTCTATTATTAGTTTTAGGCATTTGTTTTTTTGGGTCTTTAGACACACAATATGGAAGCAACCAATGCCTGGAAACAGAAAAAAAATTTGAGATTTTTTATATTTTATTGAATTTGACATAAGTTAAACTATTTGAAAAAATGACAGACCCGCTGTTGCTTATTTATACAAAGAAGCTAATGAACAAAACTTTAAGAAAAACATCAGGAATTACCGTTTTGTACATGTTTCAAGTCACGGTTTTGCGAATGATGAGTCACCAAAATTATCAGGCATAGTTTTTTCCCAACCCGAAGAAAAGAACGATTCGACAGAAAGCTTTGCTGAAGACGGTACTTTATATGCTGGGGAAACGTATAACTTAACTTTAAATGCTGACCTGTTGGTACTAAGCTCGTGCGAAAACGGAATGAGAAAGCTAATTAAAGGTGAAGGGCTAATGACCCTTTCATGCGGATTTTTATATGCCGGCACGCCCAATATAATTTTTTCACTATGAAAAACTCTTAATAAACCCACTAAAGACCTAATGGTGGAATTTTATTCAAATATCTTAAATAAAAAAATCCTATTCTAACGCTCTCAGGCTGGCAAAATTAAAGCTTATAGGTGACCGAAATACGGCATTCCTCCATTTTTGGAGTGGATATGTGTTGGTGGGAAGGTAAATAGAAATACACAAAATAGTATCCCGGATTTCGGTATATTTGACAAAAATTCTAACTCAACATTTATTCATTTTACATGTATCAAAAAGATTATATTTTACGAATGATTGAAATGTTTGGCGAAATGCTTGCTGCTATTTTCGCATTAATAAAAAAAGGAAGTTACAAAAAAGCTTCGCAAGCATTAGAAAATGCTTATATGGACTTATTACATCAAAATTCTTCCGAACTATTACAAATTCAGCCCGATCAACTGATTGAAACATTTGAAAAAAATTATCGTTTCAACCATCAACAATTAGAAATTGTTGCAGGGTTGTTATATGCTGAAGCAGAATTAAGGTACCAACAAAAGCAATATTCCAAAAGCAAAATAAATTTTAAAAAATCAATGCTTATTTATCAATATCTTGAAAAAGAACAAAAAACTTTTTCTGTTGAACGCCAAAGAAAAATTTCAATTATTGAAAAAAGAATCTCGGAAATTAAATAAAAAATACTCCTCCTCCATTATTAATGATAATACAAAAAAACATCCCGGAATTCCAGGATGTTTAAACATGTATTTACCACCTAAATCCAACAAAACCTTTTTGTTTTATCCAAGATAAGAAAAATAATCGGAAGTTAAAATAATAATTAATATTATTTTTTACTCATTATTGATGGGTACCATTATTTGTTTAATACACCTTAAGTTAGTGATAATTACTTAACTATTAGAAATATACGTGCATTTTTTGCATGAAATGTAATTGCCGTTATCATATAAAGTATGTAGAAAAAATACATACTTTATAGTATTGTTTTTCATAAACTTTTTTGGTACAGGGCACAGGTAAGTATTACTTTATGAACAAGTACTTTCATATTGTAATCCAAATTTCTGACCATTTATTTTATCTTTATTTTCCAAAAGGTGCATTAGCCCGCCACTTTCAAGCTTATTTTTATCAATAAGCTTACGGTATTAAAAAGACAACATGTAAATAACTGCCATATCAACTCAGCTCATGCTCTGTACGCCTGATGATTTCATTTTGTAGGTCTTCTTCCAAATCATTAAAATAATCGCTATACCCTGCTACCCTGACAATAAGATCACGATAATTTTCAGGATTTTTTTGTGCATCACGAAGGGTTTTAGCCGAAACAACATTAAATTGTATGTGATGACCATTTAAACGGAAATAAGCACGCACCAGGTTTGATATTTTTGATATCATTGTATCATCATTGAAGAAACTGGGAGAGAATTTTTGGTTCAGCAGGGTACCTCCCGTTTGTAAATGGTCAATTTTAGCAGCCGACCTGATAACAGAAGTTGGTCCTTGCGTATCGGCACCCTGAACCGGGGATATGCCTTCTGAAAGTGGAAGTTTTGCCTTTCGCCCGTCAGGCAAAGCTCCTACCATACTGCCAAAATAAACATGACATGTTGTTGGCAACAGGTTAATCCGGTGTACCCCTCCGCGTGTATTTGGTTTGCCATCTACTGCATCATGAAAAATTTTAAAAACATCACATAAACAATCGTCAGCATCATTATTGTCATTACCATACTTTGGGGTATTATACAATAGCTCGTAACGTATTTGCCCATAATTATCAAAATTATCTTCAAGAGCTTTAATTAATTCCCCCATTTCAAATGTTTTTTTCGTATAACCATGCCATTTCAAAGATGCAAGGCAATCGGTAACCGTGCCTAGTCCGACTCCTTGAATGTAAGATGTGTTGTACCTAGCTCCCCCTGCTATATAATCCATACTTTTATCAATGCAATCATCTATTAATAATGAAAGAAAAGGAACGGGCATGCGGTTGGAAAAAATTTTTTCAATCGTATTGTTTCCTTCTATTTTTATTGCAATAAAATAATTGAGTTGCCGTCGAAAAGCATCCAACAATTCCTTGTATGAACTAAAACTGCAGGGATCTCCTGTTGTCAGTCCAATTTGTTTGCCTGAACATGGATCTGTCCCATTATAAAGCACAAGCTCTAAAATTTTTGGAAGGTTAAAATACCCTGTTAAGAAATAGGCTTCGGTGCCAAAGGCCCCGGCTTCAATGCATCCGCTGGCCCCTCCTTTTCGGGCATCAACCAGGCTTTTCCCCTGGTTTGTTAACTCTTTAATAATGGCTTCGGTATTAAATATGGAAGGCTGTCCAAATCCTGTTTTAATAATCTTTATAGCCCTGTGAATAAACCTGTCAGGATTTTCTCTCGATAGCTGAATCATAGAACTTGGTTGTACTAAACGCATTTCTTCTATAACATCAAGAATAATGTAGGTCAATTCGTTACATGCATCAGTCCCATCTTCTTTAACACCTCCAAGATTAATCAGGCAAAAATCGGTATATGTATTGCTTTCTTTAGCTGTAACACCAACTTTAGGAGGAGCAGGGTGATTATTAAATTTAATCCAAAATGCTTGTAATAATTCAATAGCTTCAGTTTTGGACAGGGTTCCTTCTTCTATCTCTTTTTTATAGAAAGGCCAGAGATGCTGGTCAAGTCTTCCCGGGTTAAAAGAATCCCACGGATTAAGCTCTATAACTACTCCTAGGTGAATAAACCAGTAATATTGAATTGCTTCATAAAATGTTTCAGGGGCATAGGCAGGAACTTTCCGGCAAATGGTTGACATTTTTATGAGTTCTTTTTTCCGCTTTGAATTTTTTTCAATTTTTGCGAGCTTATCCAGTTTTTCAGCATGCTGTTCTGTCCATGCTATAATTGCTAAGGCCGTAATTTCCATTGCTTGTAACTGCTCTTTCTTATTGAAAGCTGAAGAATCGGTTTCAAAATCCAGTTTATTTAAACTAATATGAATATCATCAATTATATCAAGTAATCCTTTTTTGTAAATTTTACCGCCGCAAACTGTATGACCAGGGGCCCTTTGTTCTTGAAATTCAGTGAAAATACCATTACTATAAGCATCTAGCCATTCACTTGACATAGAAGACATTATTTTTTCCCGAATGGTTTTTCCATTCCAAAAAGGAATTATAATTTCTTTATACACTTTTAGGGTTTCTTCATCAACCTTAAAAGAAACTTTTTCACGTGTATCAATTATTTTCAAATCTTGCAATGAATGAAGACAAATTTCCGGATAAGTTGGGGTGGCTTTCGGTGAAGGCCCCCTTTCTCCAACAATTAATTCATCATCATTAATACAAATTGCTTTGTTTTTCAAAATATATTCAAAAGCTTTGGCCCTCAGAACAGGAGCAGACAAACAATTAACCTGCTCACTTTCATAAAAATCAGTAATTAATAATGCCCTTTCAGGAGAAATACAATTAATGGCATCTAAACTTTGCTGTCTTAGTTTCTTAATTCTTTTGTTCATTATACTTATTTAAATATTTTCATCAGATATAATTATAAATCATAATACATATCAACCTCCAATAGAAACTAGATAACCCTCTTTCGCAAAAAGTTGTTTGGCTTCATATAAATCTTTGTTACTTAAAGAAGAAATTCCTTTAATTTTCGATTCAATCCCAAATCGCTTGTATTTACTCCCTGCAAAAGTATGATAAGGCAATAAATCAACATGTTCAACAGTCCCAGGTAATGATTTAAGCAAATTAACCATAGCTTTTATTTCCTTTTCACTGAAATTAAACCCGGGTATCATAGGAATTCTAATTCTAAGTTTCTTTTTCATTTTTAATAAAAGCCGAAGATTTTCAATAATAAGTGCATTAGAGACTCCTGTGCCTTCCTTATGTTTTGTCGAAACACAATGTTTTAAATCGAATAGAAAGAGATCAACGTGTGGCAATATTTTTTTCATAACTTCTTTTGAAACATATCCATTTGTGTCAACTGCGGTATGTATTTTTTCTCTACGGCATTCTTTTAAAAGTTCTATTAAAAAATAAGGTTGACTAGTGGGTTCACCTCCTGAGAAAGTAACACCTCCCCCTGATTCTTCCATAAAAATTTTTTCACGCCCGATGATATTCATAACTTCATCAATAGTATATAATTTTCCTATTGTTTGGTAATGCTTATAAGGGCATCCATCTATATTTATCTTTCTTATCGAGTCAAAAGGTTTTTTATCAATACTTTCAGGATTATGGCACCAATAACATTTCATTGTGCATCCCTTAAAAAAAATAGTAGTACGGATACCAGGGCCGTCATGAATTGCAAAACGTTTGATATCAAATATCATTCCATGCATTATATTGTACAAAAAAATTCCTGGTTTGAAAACTTATAAATAAGGAGTATAAAGCAACTAAACTATTAGCCCATAGAAAAATTTGAAGATAAAATCAAAAAATCCAGCATTCATAAAGACCTATGCCAAATTTATGATAAAGATTTGTATGAAAGTAATTTTGTAACATTATATGTCAAAATTAACACATTTTTATAATTTTATTAAAAAATAATTAAACCCTGCTATGTTTAAGAAAATTATTGAATTTTCGATTAGCAATAAACCCATTATCGGATTCCTGGTTTTTGTAATGATTGGGGTAGGCATTCATTCTATGTTGAATATCCCAATTGATGCAGTCCCTGACATAACAAACAACCAGGTTCAGATTGTAACAACCGCCCCTTCTTTGTCTCCCCAGGAAGTCGAGAGATTCATTACTTACCCGCTTGAAATCTCCATGGCAAATATTACGGATGTAATTGAAATAAGGAGCATATCAAGATACGGACTTTCCGTGCTTACCATAGTTTTTAAGGAAAAAGTCCCGATATTGCATGCTCGTCAGTTTGTTAGTGAACAAATTTTGTTGGCAAAAGCAGAAATCCCCGAAGATATTGGAACACCAGAGTTATTACCTATTACTACAGGGTTGGGAGAAATATTTCAATATACTTTGGAAGTAAAAAAAGGATATGAAGAAAAATATACTCCAACCGACCTTCGTGAGATACAGGATTGGATAGTAAAACGGCAGCTTTCAGGTATTCCCGGTATAGTTGAAATAAGCAGTTTCGGAGGTTTTTTAAAACAATATGAAATAGCTGTTGATCCTTTGCGCATGAAAAGTTTTGGTCTTACTTGTTCTGATGTTTTTGAAGCAGTAACCAAGAATAATGAAAGTACAGGAGGAAGTTATATTGAAAAATCTACAAAAGCTTATTATATAAGAACAGAAGGGTTACTTGAAACCATTAACGATATTGAAAATATTGGAATTTGCAGCCGTAATGGAAACCCCATATTGGTAAAGCATATAGCTACTGTTCATCTAGGTTATGCCCCCCGGTTCGGTGCAATGACAAAAAATGGAACAGGTGAAGCAGTAGGTGGAATTACATTAATGTTTAAAGGCGCAAATTCTTCCAAAGTAATACAAAAAGTAAAACAGAGAATTGAAAAAGTACAACAGTCATTGCCTGAAGGTATTTATATTAATCCTTATTTAGACCGCTCGGAATTTGTAGCAAAAACCACAAAAACAGTAGCAAAAAACCTAATTGAAGGAGGCTTAATTGTAATTTTTATCCTTGTTTTATTGCTTGGACACTTTCGTTCAGGGTTAATTGTTGCTTCTGTAATTCCGCTTTCCTTATTGTTCGGATTTATTATGATGCGTATTTTTGGAGTAACAGCTAATCTAATGTCGCTGGGAGCAATTGATTTTGGGATTGTTGTTGATGGCGCCGTAATTATTGCTGAAAGTATAATTTACTATGTATATAAAACCCACGTTGGTAAAATACTATCACAAAAAGAAGTTAATACAATTGTTACAAAAGCCTCTTCAAATATATATCAATCTGCATCATTTGGTGTATTAATCATTTTAATTGTTTTTATTCCTATCTTGTCATTATCGGGTGTTGAAGGAAAAACTTTTAAACCTATGGCCCAAACATTTAGTTTTATTATTTTGGGTGCGTTCTTTTTATCTATGACCTATGTACCTATGATGTCGGCTCTGCTGTTAAACAAAAAAATTATTAATAAAAAAACACTCTCCGATCGGGTAATTAAATTTCTAAAACTCACTTATCATCCTATCCTTAAATTTTCATTGGCAAATAAATATACTATTTTGTTAATAACAAGTATTATTTTTATTATAAGCATTTGGTCTTTTACACGTCTTGGTGGTGAATTTATTCCAACCTTAGAAGAAGGCGATCTGGCTATGCAAATGACTGTCCCCAAAGGCAGTTCACTTTCTCAAAGTATAAATACAGCCACAAAAGCCGAAAAAATATTATTGGACAATTTCCCTGAAGTAGAACAGGTAATTTCAAAAATAGGAACGGCTGAAGTCCCCACTGACCCAATGGCCATTGAAGATGCGGATATTATGATCATATTAAAAGATAAAAAAGAATGGGTTAGCGCTAAAACCCGCGAGGAGCTAATTGACAAAATGAAAAATAAACTTAATGTTATAACAGCGGCTAGTTTCGAATTTACCCAACCTATTCAGCTTAGGTTTAATGAACTAATGACTGGTGTGAAAACCGATATTGCGGTAAAAATTTACGGAGAAGACTTAGACGAACTTTATACACAGGCAAATAATGCTGCAACAATTATATCCAAACTTGACGGAGCTGCTGATGTTAAAGTAGAACAAATAACCGGGTTGCCCCAATTGGTAATTAAGTATAACAGGAAAAAAATAGCACAATACGGACTAAACATAAGCCAACTTAATAGTATTATAAGAACAGCCTATGCCGGAGAAAAAGCAGGAGTGATATTTGAAGGAGAAAGAAAATTCGATATAGTAGTTAGAATGGACACTACTCTTCGAAAAGAATTGAATCTTAACAAATTATCGATACCTACAACCGAATATGGTATCATACCATTTAGAGAAGTTGCAAATATATCTTATATTGAAGGGCCGGTTCAAATTGCCCGTGACGAAACCAAACGTAGGGTTACTATTGGTATTAATGTAAGAAATAGGGATGTTCAGAGCCTTATAAAAGAAATTGATGAAAAACTAACAAAACAACTTACTCTAAAGCCAGGCTATTACCTCACTTATGGAGGACAGTTTGAAAATCTTCAGCATGCTAGAAAACGTTTATCAATTGCAGTGCCTATTGCGTTATTTCTAATACTAATTCTTCTCTTCTTCACATTTAATTCCATAACATATGCCTTATTGATTTTTACTGCCGTACCTCTCTCTGCTGTTGGCGGAATTGCAGCACTGTGGATCAGGGGACTGCCATTTAGTATATCGGCAGGTGTTGGATTTATTGCTTTATTTGGAGTTGCTGTGTTAAACGGAATAGTATTAATATCGAACTATAATGATATGATGAAAAAAGGGATAACCAATATTACGTATATTGTAATAAAAGGCGCATGTACACGTTTAAGACCTGTAATGATGACAGCAACTACCGATATTTTAGGATTCCTTCCCATGGCCATGTCTACCTCTGCCGGTGCAGAGGTTCAACGTCCTTTGGCTACAGTAGTTATTGGGGGTATTATTACCTCAACAATGCTTACATTGTTAATTCTACCTATTTTATATTTACTCATAAATAAGGGGAAAAATAAAATATCTGTTTTCAAAAAGAAGGTAAAACCCGTATTTATTGCAATCCTTTTCTTTTGCTTTCCTCTTTTTTCAAAATCACAAAACACTGAATTTAAGACACTTTCCGTAAATGAAGCTGTAGAAACAGCGCTTGAAAACAATATACTTATGAAAAATTCAGAACTCGAGATCAAAAAATCAGAGGCTGCTCAAAACGGGGCAATCAAAATTTCGCCAACTGAATTTACCTATCAGTACGGTCAAATGAATTCAACCCGTAATGATCGTTATATGGAAATAAATCAAAATTTCGGATCGTTATTACAGCATATCAATTATCTTGGTACAGCTCGTAAACAGCTTAAATTGTCTGAAACAAATGCTGAAGTTGTAAAAAAAAATATAACAGGTAAGGTAAAATCTGCTTATTATTTTTGGATATACTTGCATAACAAACTTGAAATAATAAATGAGGAAAAAAAATTATATGGTGACCTTACACGTGTTGCAGAACTTCAGTATGAACTAGGAGCCACAAATCTGCTGGAAAAAACTATGACCTCTGCAACACAAGCAAAAGTTGAAATTGAATACAATACTACCCAGGATGATTTAATTATTGCTCAAAATAAATTAAAACAACTTATGGTTATTGATGAAGAAATTATACCGGCAACAACAGAGCTCGAGCTTTATATGATCGATAAGCCCCTACCAACTACAGAATATTCCGGGGGACTTATTATATCATCGTACCAACATAAACTCGAAGTTGAAAAAAGCCTCTATAAGGTTGAAAAATCAAAGTTCTTCCCTGAAATTTCTGCCGGATACTTTAATCAAGATATAGGTGAGATTAAAGGACTTGATGGCTGGCGGGTTGGCCTGGCTTTTCCAATATGGTTTTTCTCTCAAAATTCTACTGTCAAACAAGCAAAAATTAACCGTGATATTGCCTTAAATAATTTAGAATATCAAAAATTCAACATTAAAAAAGAGGTTGAAAACTTACTATTTGAACTAAATAAACATTTTAAACAAATTATTTTTTATAAAGACCATGCCCTTCTACAAGCCGAACAACTAATATATACTTCTAAAATTCAATATGAAAAAGAAGAAATTGACTATTTTGAATATATCCAGGGAATTTCAACAGGCCTGAAACTTAAAATGAACTACCTGGAAACCCTTAATAATTATAACCAAACAGCTATCCAACTTGAATATTATGCAAACTAAAATACTTGTTACCCTGTTTTCATCCATTCTAACTGTATTGCTTTTATATAATTGCAAAAACAATGATTCAGACAAAACTGAAATTGCTTCACCAGGGATGGATACTAATGTTGTAATATTTACACCAGACCAAATTAGATTGGCAAATATAAAAACCGATAAAATAGAAAAACACAGCATAAGCAACACCGTTGAATGTACAGGAAGAATCGAAGCACATCCAAATGCTATAGCTTCTGTTTCTGCCCCAATTGGAGGTTTCATTAAAAATGCACCGTTTTACCAGGGAAACTATGTGAAAAAAGGAACAATTCTTGCTGTACTCGAACATCCTGACTATATCCGCTTACAACAAGATTATCTTGAAACAAAAAATAAACTTGAATATTACAAAGAAGAATTTAAAAGGCAAGGGGAACTTACTGTTGAAAATGCGTCATCAATAAAAAAAATGC
Source organism: uncultured Bacteroidales bacterium (assembly GCA_964633305.1). Lineage (GTDB taxonomy): Bacteria > Bacteroidota > Bacteroidia > Bacteroidales > UBA10428 > CAZWGG01. The sequence continues at coordinate 935 of CAZWGG010000100.1, read as the reverse complement.
AACAGGCACAGGCTGATTACCGAACAACCGAAGTAAAACTTTTTTCACTTAAAGCACAACTAAAATTAATTGGTATAAATGCTGATAGTCTGAATATAGAAAGTATTTCTACTACAATAAACATAACGTCCCCAATTAGTGGTTATATTTCAAAAGTTAATGCCAGTATCGGAAAGTTTGCCGATTCTAATGAAATAATTTACGAAATAGTTAATAACAACAATCTTCATTTACATCTTAAAATATTTGAGAAAGATATTCACAAAATAAAAAAGGGACAAAAGGTTATTTTTGGATTAATGAACAGCCATGAAAAAAAATATAGCGCTACTATAATTAGTATTGGACAAAAAGTTGATGATAAATCCAATACATTTAGTCTTCATGCGGATATTAAGAATAAAAATCCTGTCTTTAATCCCGGTATGCATGTATTTGCTGAAATACTCTTATCTGCTACGGCAGTATATGCGGTTCCTTCAGAAGCCGTTGTAACCAAAAAAAACAAAAATTTTCTATTTATTGCTAAAGACACTCTTTATTATAAAATACAAATTAAGACAGGTAAAGAATCCAAAGGGTATATTGAACTGGTAAATCTAGCTGATAGTATATTAGAAAAACAAATTGTAACTTCAGGGGCATATTATTTAAATGCTGAATTAGAAAAGGAAGAATAGAAATAATGAAATTATAAAAAAATAAAAAAAAATATTGTACATATTTCAGTTGTTGTAAATTTGTTAATTATAAAGTATCTCTAAATTTTAATACATATGGAAACAACCGGTAACTACCCCGAAAATAGCTCTAAAAAAAGGTTTACAATCTTGTTTATGGTAATAATAGGAATTTTAAGTGTTGTTATTACATTATTGGTAATAAAATTATATTATGAAAGCAAAAACTTGAAAATAACTACAGAAGAAAAACTT
>CAZWGG010000099.1:0-11405 GCA_964633305.1 uncultured Bacteroidales bacterium | reverse complement strand
ATTTTCAAGGCAAGAATAACGCAGTATTTGGCGTTTTCTTGCAAAGACTAAGTAAGTATATAATGTATTATTAAAACATGCAGGACTCTAACTTCATTGACTATATTAAAATTTTTTGTAGATCGGGTAAAGGAGGCTCCGGATCTGCTCACTTTCGCAGAGAAAAGTTTATCCCCAAAGGTGGACCTGACGGGGGTGACGGAGGTCGTGGAGGTAATATAATAATTAAGGGAAATAGGAATCTTTGGACGCTATTGCATCTTCGATATACTAAGCATATTTTTGCCAGTAATGGCCAGAATGGTATGAAAGCACTTAAAACAGGGGCTGACGGAGAAGATATGATTATTGAAGTACCCCTTGGAACAATTGCACGTAAAGCTGAAGACAATGCAATGATGTTTGAGATAACACACCACGATGAATCATATATTCTTGTCAAAGGAGGAAGAGGAGGACTTGGAAATAATCATTTCAAGTCACCAACTAACCAAACACCCCGATATGCCCAACCTGGTGAGCCTTCTATTGAGGGCTGGTATATCATGGAACTAAAAATCCTCGCTGATGTAGGATTAGTTGGACTACCAAATGCGGGAAAATCAACGCTTCTTGCCACTCTGTCAGCTGCAAAACCAAAAATTGCCAATTATCCTTTTACTACGTTAGCTCCAAATTTGGGAATTGTACCGTATAGAGATAACAAATCGTTTGTAATGGCTGATATACCGGGAATAATTGAAGGAGCCAGTAGTGGAAAAGGATTAGGGCTTAAATTTTTAAGACACATTGAACGTAACTCGGTATTGCTTTTTATGGTTCCTGCTGACAGTAAAAATATACACAGGGAGTACCTTATCTTGTTGAACGAACTTAAGTTATATAACCCGGAATTGCTTGATAAAAAAAGAATTTTAGCTATCTCAAAATCAGATTTGCTTGACGAAGAGCTTATGGAAGAAATCAAAAAAGATTTACCCCAAATTCCTTCAGTGTTTATTTCTTCCATATCAAATAGTAATATTCACGAGTTAAAAGATATTCTCTGGAAGGAATTAAACAACTGACAACTATGCTGGATTTTTTATTACGAGTTGATAGTAACCTGTTTCTCTTTTTAAATGGTTTACACACAGAATTCCTGGATAAAATAATGTGGTTTGTGAGTGGAAAGGAGGAATGGATTCCATTGTACATGTTTTTACTTGGATGGATAATTTATAAATTTAAATGGAGATCTATTCCTATCATTATCTTTATTACCATTCTTATTACCCTTAGTGACCAGCTTTCGGTAAAATTATTTAAAAACACTATACAGCGATTAAGGCCTTGTCATAATCAGGCTATTCAACCTTTTGTCCATTTGGTAAATAATTATTGTGGTGGCCGGTATGGATTTATTTCCAATCATGCGTCAAACACATTTGCCTTTGCTGTATTTACCTCTTTTCTTTTTGGAAATAAGCTGTACGGTTATTTTATTTTTATATGGGCAATTTTGTTATCTTACAGCCGAATATATTTAGGTGTGCATTATCCGGGAGATGTTATTTCCGGGGCGTTATTCGGAATACTTCTGGCCGAGTTGGTAAAATATTGTTATGTGAAAACAAATGAAAAGATACTCGTAAAAATGAATTTATAATTGTGTAACTATTAGGTTTGAAAGACAGGAGTTAGACTTCGGACTTTTTATCTTGCATTTAACTCTGCAATTTTTACTATTGTTAAAACGGCCTTTCCCATTGAATTTACAGGTATAAATTCAAACTTGCTGTGAAAATTATGGCCACCTGTAAAAATATTGGGACAGGGCAGCCCCATAAACGAAAGCCTGGCTCCATCAGTTCCTCCTCGAATAGGAACAACTTTAGTGGGTATGCCTAATTCTTTCATTGCTTTCATTGCCAGTTCTACAATGTGAAAATGAGGCTCAATTTTTTCACGCATATTATAATACTGGTCTACCATAGTAAGTTTTATTGTCCGTGCCCCGTACTTTAAATTTAAATGGTCAACAATTTTTATAAGCAGGTCTTTTTTCCTGTTGAATTTTTGTTTGTCGTGGTCGCGAATAATATAATTAATGGTTGTATTTTCAACACTTCCCTCTATATTAATGAGATGGTAAAATCCTTCATATCCCTCTGTATGTTCAGGTGTTTGATGACCAGGAAGCATACTGTTTAATTCCATAGCAATAAGCATTGAATTTTTCATCTTATTCTTTGCCGACCCGGGATGTACATTTAACCCTTGGATGGTAATTTTAGCCTTTGCAGCATTGAAATTTTCATATTCAATTTCGCCTATTGCCCCTCCATCGACAGTAAAGGCAAAATCAGCGTTAAATTTTTTTACATCGAATTTGTTTGTTCCTTTTCCTATTTCTTCATCTGGAGTAAATGCTACTTTTAAAGGCCCATGTTTTATTTCAGGATGGGTTATTAAGTATTCGATGGCAGTAATAATTTCTGCAATACCTGCTTTATTATCGGCACCGAGCAAGGTTAATCCATCTGTAGTAATAATAGAATGCCCAATATAGTTATTAAGAACAGGAAAATCTATTGGCGAAAGGATAATATTTTTCTTTTGGTTAAGGATAATATTTTTGCCATAATAGGTATCAATAACCTGTGGGTTTACCCTATCAGCCGTATAATCGGGAGAAGTATCCAGGTGTGCTATAAATCCTATTGTAGCAACCTTTTTTGTAATATTTGCAGGAAGAGTAGCCATAACATAACCGTTCTTGTCTAAACTCACTTGTTCAAGTCCAATTTCTTTTAATTCATCAATCAACAACTGACCTAGATCAAGTTGCCCTACAGTACTTGGCATTGTTCTGGAATTTTCATCAGATTGCGTATTTATTTTTACATACCTCAAGAAACGTTCAACTAATTTTTCCATAATATTGTAATCCATATGGTTTAAAAGGTTAAAATACAAAAAATTTTAAGAAAGGGCATTATTATGTATATAAATCATTTTAAAGAATTCTAATTTGCAAGTAAAATATAATATTTTTATTGAAATTTCAAAATCTTAATTAATGTTATGGTCTGTCTTTTAAGTAATAATTTTGATCCTTACTTCAACCTTGCTGCTGAAGAATACCTGTTAAAAAATTTTTCTACTGATGTTTTCATGCTCTGGAGATGTGATTCGACCATAGTAGTTGGCAAACATCAAAATTCCCTCGCTGAAATTAACTATGGTTATGTAAAAAAGAACCGGATAAAAGTTGCCCGAAGGCTTACCGGAGGAGGTACTGTATATCATGATTTAGGGAACCTTAATTTTTCAATTATCAAAAATGGACAAGAAGGCGAGCTTGTTAATTTTAAGAAATTTATTACTCCCATAATTACTATTTTGAATGAGTTGAATCTTAATGCAATACAAGGGGAGAAAAATGATATCCTGATTGACAATAAGAAAATATCAGGCAATGCAGAACATGTCTTTAAATCAAGAATTTTGCACCATGGTACTTTATTGTTCAATTCGCAACTTAATAAGCTAACAGAAGCCATCAAAGTAAAAACCGGGAAATACAATGACAAGGCCGTGCAATCAAATAGAAGTGAAGTGACAAATATTGTCAATTATCTTAATCCACCAATTTCAATTGACAAATTCATTAGTTATGTATTTAAATTCTTTTTACAGTCAATCCCGGGAACTAAGGAGTACAATTTCAGTAATAAAGATATTGAAAATATTCAGGCATTGTACAGTGAAAAATATAACACGTGGGAATGGATATATGGTTACTCTCCTAAATATTTATTTGAAAATGACTTTCAAATTGAAAACAATAACTTTAGAGTATCTTTTATGGTTGAAAATGGAAAAATTAAAAAATCACATTTTAAAACCGATTTAATTTCTAATATTGATAAACAAAAAGTAGAAACTGGGTTAATAGGAAAAAGACACGAAGAAAAGCAACTAAAAGAAGTATTAGAAACAATTAGTACTATTAATAAGTTACTCGTAAAGTATGATTACTTTATTGAATTCTTTTTTTAAAGTATACTTATTCTTAATAGTTATTGCTTCGCATAGCTGTTTGGTACCGGTACACACTCGTCATCGTCAAGTTTTTAAAAAAGGTAAGACAGGAATAGTTACCCCTAGTTTGCTCCCTCTTCCTCTTCTTCGTCAGGTGGTTCAGTCCCATATGCAATTCCTTTGATAAGATACCCGGGGAATTCACCATAACCACCCGTTCGTTCTTTATGTGTTACAAGTATAATGGTGCCGTTTATGCTGGCTGCTTTCTTTTTTAATTTGATAATAGCACCCTTTTTTGCAGCTTTTGGACTTCTTGAACTGGGAGAAGATTTAGCTTCAATCCTGGCAAGTTTATACATGTTTACAACATCCTTTTTATTTTCTGTAAGCCATACTGCTTCCCAGGCATTCTCATCAATTACAACCACGGCAGGTTTATTAAATATATCAATACGCCCGTTTTTATAAACTATTTTATGAACCTGTTTTCGTTCAATGGTATAAATTCCAGTATCTCCAGGTACTACAAAACTAACATACGAAGATGAGACCTGGGTTACATCAACCGGTAAAATTTGGTTGTCGAGTTTAAAAATAGTATCTCTTGCTTCTTTTGGTTTACCAAATTGTCCAAATAAACATGAATTGCTGTATAATATTACTAGTAAAATCAATACTCTTTTCATCTTTGAAAAATTTTTAAATTATAATTTATTTTAAATTTTTTATATACGAACATGTCAGTCTAATGTTTAATATTTTAACACATTTTATTAGTCATTATTGCCTGTTGATAAAAAGAAAAAAGCAATTGAAGCTGGTAAAAGATATACCAAAAGGTATTCATTAATCTCACCAGTGAATGATTTAATCAATTGATATACCGAAAGTATAAAAATGACAAGCCCTGAGAATACAGTTAAGGAATGTTTTGGCAAAAACCCACCAATCATAAGTAATGCCCCAAAAACAATATAAATAGCAGCAAAATAAAAACCAAGACTTTTAAAGCTCATTGTCATAAAAGTGTTAAAATAGGTGAAAAAAACGAATGCTGTCAGACAAATTCTAAGCATCCATCTAGATAAGGGAATAGTAGTTTTTAATGGTTTCATAATTATGTTTTTGTATTAGTGTCAAAAAAATAAATATAGTAAATTATGTTTATTTTTATTCTATTAATAAATTTATCAAAAACTAAGCCAAAATAATTATTCTTAAAACTAAGAGGTTTGCAGGCAAAGAAACAGAAAACCATTTTGTTTCCGGCTACATTTGGAGTAAAAGTGGCTAAATTTTTCACAACCTTTTTTTATTTCGATATAATATCAACTAAGGTATAAATAAAGATAAAATGAAACTAATCAAAAAAAAATTAATTATAAACAGATGAAATCGATTTTAATATCAGCATTATTCTGGTTATTTATGTTATTAACCGTCATATGTATGTATCCGGTATATATAATTACCTGGTTAGTAACAACTCCATTTGATTATAACAGAAAAATTATTCATTTTTTTACAAGCTACTGGGCTACATTTTATATATGGATTAATCCATATTGGAAAATAAAAATACATAGGTTATGACAACATTAATAAGAAAAAAAATATGTTATAGTAGGCAATCATCAATCGTTACTAGATATTTTCGTACTTTTTTATATTAGGTAAAAGTACTTGATGAGATTCCGCCTGAAAATGAGAAAAGGGGCCAATTGCTTGAAAAAACCTGGAATATTATGAATGCTAATCTTATAGAAATAAAATATGGAAAGGGCTCTTAGTAATTAGAATATAGCCGATGCAAATCAATTAAGAAATGCAATTGAAAGAAATTGGACTATATAAAAAAGTCAGAAGCTAACTAAATATTCTTTTGTAATAAAATTTTTAAATAATCATGCATTAATGGAATATCGAATTCATTAATACCGTTTTTTAACAGGTATTTTTTATCTTCCATAATTACTTTTGCAAACCATTCATAATTTAAACCGGATTTTTTTAATGATTGTATATAATTCTCAATAGCTTTTTGTTTATCTCCAAGGCACCATTCTACATGGCCAAGGTTCATATAGTCATTTTTGTTGGCTTCTTTTGAAATCGTTTTCTCAAGGTATTTTTTCGAATTATCAAGCTTACCAATCACAAATGAACACCAGGCAATAGGGCGTTGTATTTTGTGGTTATCAGGTGCTAAATATTCAACTTTAAAATAATGTTTCAAGGCGCTTTCGTAATCTTCCATTTCCATATAAGTTTGACCAAGATATACCTGAAACTGCAAATCATCAGGGTTTAACTTTTCTGCTTTTTTATAAAATTCAATCGCTTTTTTATAATCTTTAAGTTTCCGGTAACAAAAGGCAATTTTGTTATAAAGCCATAGTTTGTTTTTTTCAAGTAAATCGGCTTTATGGTAGTAGTCGAGCGCATTCTGCAGATTCCCTGTTTGTTGGTAGCAAAAGGCAATTTTTTCATATAATTCGTAATTATCTTTTTTGCCGCCACAACGAAGGAAAATATCCAATGCCTCAATAAAGTAATTTTTTTCAAAAAAGAATTCTCCTATATTTCGAAGAATCTTATGATCTTCAAGTAAGGGCTTGAAAAAATTAGCATTATAAATATCAAATTTTAATTCAAAAATGTCATTAAATTCCTTCTTCAAAGGATGTAATTTATAGAAACGATATAAATCTTGAAAATATTGGGTAAAAACTGTTTTGTTACGGGCTGTTGAGTTTATCAATTCATCGTCTTCTGCTAATTCATTCATGGCTTTAAGTTCCATGTTAAATAATTCGGTCATCATTGATTTTTGCGCGGAAGGTAAATGTTTAACATTAAGACAAAATGAATATTTATCTGAATTGCAAAGAAATGAAGATTGCTCAAGACCATCGATAAATTGTTTGGTATCAAAACCTTCTTTAATGGTTTCAAGTGATTTGGCAATGGTCTCATTTTGTTTATAAAATGGAACGAACCAATTACTTATATCATTAAAGAAATCAAACCTTTTTAACATGGCAAAGGCACCTAAAAATACATCAGCTCCTTCCATTTGTAAACTTGAAAACTCCTCGAATTTCTGGAAAACATCAGGGGAGTCTTTAAAAAAATTCTCCCATTCAGGATTCTTTTCTTCAGATGTTTCGCTCGATAGAATATCTTCCAGGTTAAGTTTTTCCTCTAATCTTGATTTTATCTTAAGTACTTCGGGTAAAATTTCTTCCCTGATTTTTTCTGTAATTTTTTCAGTTTCTTTTGCTTTAATAAATTGGATTATAACCATTTCCAAGTATGTCCCCAATGATTTATCATCTTGCATCGTTTTCAAACGATCGATTATTTCCGGGTAAAGTTCCAGTCGTTTATCATAAGAATATAAGCCTATTATCCAACCAATCATAGCTCTTTGCCATACTTGGTGTTCACCTAATTCATAAAAATTAAGTAATAACATAATCTTTTTGCTATCAAAATGTCTTAACAGCGAAAGTGTAAGAGCACTTACAAGAATTGACTTATCATACCATGGAATTGATTTTGTATCACATATTTTATTTACAAGTTCAATTTCGGCTTCCTGAAACTTATCAGTTAACCAAATGAGTTTAAAAATCTTTAACAGGCTGGTTTTATAATTGATGCTTTCATTCGATTGAACTTTTTCTTCACTTAAATTTTCTTGAAATATATGTTGTATTTCATTTTCAAATTCAAGGGTTTCAACGAGTTCATCCGATTCATCCTTTGTCATTTGCATTCTTCCTTTCAATTCACTTTTATAAGTATAATAGCTTAATAAGTTGTAGTGTGTAACAATATCTTCTTTTATATTGTCTGCTAATTCTGTTAAGGATTTTAAAAGCCTTTTATATACTTTTTCTTTTTCAGGATCATCTCCAAGTTCAAAAGAATACTTAAGCATATTATGATAGGTTTGAAAATAATTATCGAGCTGGCTTTTTAAGTCTTTATTATTACACAGTTCAACTAATTCTTCAAGCAAATCAAAAGCATTTTTAAGCTTTTTTTGAAAAACAAGTTCAAAAAAAAGATCAGTTTTTTGAATAAGCTCAGGGTATTTCATTTTATTATTCCTCTTTACTACTATGAATGAAATTAAAAGGAAGGTCACAACTTGAAGCAAATTCATCACCCATCTCTTTCATTTCCTCATCGCCCAATTCATAATACCAGTTTACAATTATTTTAAAACCTTTTTGCATTATTTTATCAAATACTTGCAGAATATTCAACATCATCTTGGTCGAGGAACTATTTAAATACTCAAATTTTAACTTTAAGTTGCTTTCATCATTTGGGCTCTCACAATATTCATTCAACCAATCCAAGACAGGATTATAAAATTCAAATATGTTAGCTGGCAGTGAAGCGCCTGAAATTTCAAACCGATTGGAACCTTTATCAAAGCAGACAAAGGGAGTATCCTTGGTTTTTTCAATCCTCAATGGTTCCATAAGAAATTATTTTCTCAACATTCAGTCAGTAGTCATTAAAACTATTTTGCAGATGAAATAATAAAAGTATTGTGATTTTCACAATTTACAAAATTTTTGTTTCTTAAAAGTCCAGGATAATAAATCATCTTCAATTTTAAAGTTAATATATTGTTATAAAAACACTGAATTTCAGTAAAAATATATTTAATAAATTATTATAACTTTAATCATTATTCTGAATAATGGATCAGGAAAAAGATATTGATATGAGTAGGATTAATTGGTGTATAAGTTTGATTATTGCTATTTTGTTAGTTTTTATAAATTTATCTTTTGCTAGTTATGCAGGAGAAAGGTTAAGAACCAATGCTACCATTAATAAAATATTATGGAATAATTCTTTAAGCAAAAAAATAGCTCAGCCCGATAAAAAAAGACAGTCCTATAATACCCACATATCAAAAGGTGATAGTCTCTTAAAACTCAAATACTACCAATCTGCAATGTCTGAATTTCAAAAAGCAGCAGAATTATTTCCATTTGAAGAATATCCACGATTGCAAATGCAAAAAATTGATGCAATACTAGGAGTAAAGGAGCTTGAGGACAAAAAAAGACAAGAGACCGAAGAAAAGGAACCTGATAAGGAAGAAGTTATTCAATATAATAAGGAAGATATACAGGAAGAACCGGAAAAAGACAAATCGATAATTGCAGAACAGAAAGTTAATGACAGTTTGCGTAACCAGGTAATGGAGAAATATAAATCGGCACTTCAAACAGTTGAATCGGCTGGCACAAAACAAGAAAAGGCCCAGGTTTACTCAAATATTGCTGATGAGTTAAAAAAAATTCATGATCACTCAAAAGCAATTGAATACTATAAAGAATCATTGAAAATTGAGGAAGAAGAAGGGAATAAGGAAAAAGTAGCTGAAGTTTATGAAAATATAGCCGAAGTTTATCTTGATTCCGGTTCATATAATGCATCAATTGAAAATTTGGAAAAATCAGCCATAATAAAACAAGAATTAGGTGATGAAGCCGGGGTATCTAAAGTACTGGATGATATTGGTAAAATATACGAATCAACATACAATTATCAAAATGCCCTGGAAATTCTGAGCAGATCATTACAGGTGAAGAAAGAGACTGATGATAAAGAAGGATTATCAAATGTGATGGATGATATGGGAAACATATATTATAAACAACAACACCTTGAAAAATCTATTGATTCTTATAAAAAATCGGCCGAGCTTAACGAGCAATTAAATAATAAGGAAGATGTCGGAGCCACATATAACAAAATGGGAGTTGCCTATTTTGAAATGGGGAATTACGATGAAGCAGAGAAATATTATCAACTTTCTTTTGATATTAAAAAGAATACAGGTAATGAGAAAGAAGCATCTATGGCTTTAAATAACCTTGGAAACATAAGCTATAACCAGAATAAATTCAAAAAAGCAATCTCTTTTTATGAAAATTCCCTGGCTTTAAAGGAGAATTCTAATTATATTTTTGGAAAAGCTGTAAGTTTGTTTAACCTTGGGAATGCTTACCGTCAAGTTGAAGCTATTCCTGAAGCCATAAAATATTATGAAGCTTGCAGAAGTTTATCGGCTGAAAATGGTTTTGAAGAACTCTTGGCAAGAAGTTTGAAAATTTTGATGCAGTTATATAATAAGGATAAACAAGCTGATAAAGCCGACGAGTATAGTAAACTCTTAGCTGTTTCTCCTTATCAAGATGTTGATGTTGAGCTTCAAATTTCTGAAAGTCAAGTAACAGGACAAGCAGATGAAAACCAGAAGATTATCTATAAGCTGACCGAAGAAGTGAAAAGACAAAAAGAAATTGCAGAGCGTGAAGCACATAAACGGGCAAGGGAAAACCAAATAAATGTTCAGCGGCTTAAGCTAAAAAATGTACAAATACAAAGACAGAAGATTATCCTGTTATCAATGATTGTGGTCATTATGCTCGTTATAGGAATTCTGGGCATGATTTATTACCAAATGGTACAAAACAAAAAAGCAAACAAAGCATTAAAAGAGAAGAATATCTTAATTTCGAAACAAGCCAAACTTATTTATGATAACATTAAATCAGCCAGTGCAATTCAGCGTGCAGCCATGCCGCCGGACGTAATGATGGAATCGGAATTGCCACAACATTTTGTGCTTAATATGCCCAAAGATATTGTTAGCGGTGATTTTTATTGGATGGAAAAACGGGATGGCACATTGTTTGTTGCTGTTGCCGATTGCACAGGACATGGTGTGCAGGGAGCAGTAGTAAGCATGTTAGGTATGGCCTTATTGAATGAAATTGTAAACAAAAGTTTTATAGCACGTTCCGGCGAAATTCTTAACCAGCTTAGTACTAAACTTAAAGAGTCATTGCATGCCAGTGGTGATATTGCTGAAATTCGTGAAGGTATGGATATGGTACTATGTAAATTCAATAAAGATCTTTCAAGTATTGAATTTGCCGGGGCAAATAATCCTATATATATAGTGAGAAACAATGATGTCATTGAATATAGAGGAGATCGTTCTCCAATTGGATATTATAGTAAAGAGGTAAAATTTACCAACCAGAACATTAAACTTCAGAGAGGAGACTCCATATATATGTTTTCTGATGGGTATATTGATCAGTTGAGTGGAGAAACCTATAAAAAATTTCTTTCTAAACGATTTAAAAACCTGATAATAGAAATTGATAACCTATCAATGGAAGAACGCAAAAACAAAATGATCAAAACATATCAAAAATGGAAAGGAACTTTTCAGCAAGTAGATGATGTAATGATTATGTGTATTAAAGTTTAAAAGTCACAAAGATTTTTATTGAAATTTGCGTAAATCATTCAGAAGACAATATATT
>CAZWGG010000098.1:0-11474 GCA_964633305.1 uncultured Bacteroidales bacterium | reverse complement strand
ATTATAACAAATCCTTCACAAGCAATATTCCTGATCACTTTAGCAATAGTATTTCTTATTTTTCGGTCACTTTTGTAATACTTGGTGGTGTGAGAAGATAATATGTCATCTAATAATCCTTTTCGTTCGTATTTAAAAACATATTGAATTTTCGAAGGGTCCAGTTCTAATTCTTTAGCAGATTCACTTATAATTTCTTTTGTAATGTACTTCCATTCAATGTCTTTCCCTTTAATATACATTTTCCTTGTAAGTTCTGCCGTAAGTTTTTGTGCTATTTTTTTACCCGGACAACCATATTCTCTTGATATAGTAATTACAGGCCCCGGGGGTTTTGCTTTACCACATTCCTCCAGCAGACGGTCAGACATATATTTGAGTAAATCAACCCTCATATAGAACTAATTTGACTTTTCATAAAGTTACTATTTTATAAATAATTAATCAAATTTTTTAAATTGTACCAAGTAAAGCTGAAAAAGTGTTTTCTTTTTATACCGCTTTTGTTTTAGTTTACAAACCTTCTTGTTTTAAGTATAAGAGAATTTGTATTATTTATTGATAAACTATATTTTTATTTTTTTATTGATAAAGATGTATAATGCCGATAAACTAATAGAATTACTCGAACTTGTTCCACACCCCGAAGGAGGGTATTTTCGGGAGATATACAAATCGGGGATTACTTTTTCTGAATCAACAAAGCAGTTTGAGAATAATCAAAATCTTTCTACAAGCATTTATTTCATGCTTAAAGAAACCCAGGTATCTTTATTTCACCGGCTAAAATCAGATGAAATTTGGTATTTCCATTTTGGAAGTCCACTCCGTGTATATTTTATTAATCAACAAGGAAACTTAACCGTTCACCTGTTAGGTTTGGATATAAAAAATGGTCAGAAACCACAGCTAATTATTCCAGCAGGGACAATATTCGGGGCTGAAGTGATTGATAAAAAGCTATATACACTTTTGGGATGTATGGTTTCACCAGGATTTAGTTATTCTGATTTTAAACTCTTTAAACGTGATGAATTGATGGCAAGATATCCTGAATATTCTGAAGTAATATGTAAACTAACTAAACAATAATAACCCATATAAAACTGAAAAATATGAACGTAACTATTTCACTTGAAACATTAAAAAAGTCTATCCGAAACATTCCTGATTTCCCTAAAAAGGGTATTCAGTTTAAAGATATTACTACTCTTTTAAAAGACACCAAAGCTCTGAAACAAACAGTTGACCAGATTACCGGGTACTATAAAGGTAAAGGTATAACAAAAATTGTTGGTGTGGAATCGCGTGGATTTATAATTGGGGGAGCCCTAGCGCATCAATTAAATGTAGGTTTTGTTCCTGTTAGAAAACCCGGAAAACTTCCTGCGGAAAAATATTCAAAAACGTATGATCTTGAATATGGTACCGATACCGTGGAGATACATAAAGATGCCCTTGAAAGTAGTGATATTGTATTATTACATGATGATTTACTGGCAACCGGAGGAACGACCAAAGCTGTGGTTGAATTATTATCTAATTTTAATGTAAGAAATATTTATATTAATTATTTAATTGAGCTTGATTTTTTGGAAGGCAGAAAAAATGTAGGTGATAATTATGACATATATTCTCTTGTTCATTTTTAAATTCTTTTTGTGATCCAGGGAAATTTAACCTTATGAAACAGAAGATATTGTCTCATTTCCGTTCTTTCTCTGTATAATTTCTTTGTGGTTCTCTGGAACGCAAAGCTGAGTGGTCTTAGTTATATCTACTGGCATTCGCTTGTTGCAGTAACCTTTCCGTGCATCTCCCTCGTAGTACTATGGAGAAGGAGCTTCGCCATAGCCTTGTGGCGGCGAGAACGAAGGCACAAGCGGCTTCGTGCAAGTGTACAGTCATTTTACACTCCCTAGGCATAACGAAAACAATATAGTATACTTAATAATAATTAATATGTCGAAAACTTTATTAATTAGTGAAAAAATTAATAATTTCTATGATCAACCCTCGGAGGACGATAGATTAAAGCAAGGATTAGGTCCTCTGGAATTTGAAAGAAATAAAGTTCTTATTGGTAGGTTCCTTTCAGAATCCAAGAATATAATTGTTGATATAGGAGGAGGAACCGGAAAGTATGCAGAATGGTTAGCTAAAAAAGGACATCAAGTTAGTATGATTGATCCGGTTCAAAAACATATTAACTTGGCCCGAAAAAGGTCTAACAAGTTAAATAACAAATTTAAAGTAATTTTTGGAGAAGCAAGAAATTTAGATATTCCAGATAATTATGCAGATATGGTAATTATGCATGGGCCATTATACCATTTGCAAAAAAAAGAAGAAAGGCAAAAAGCAATTCTTGAAGCAAAGAGAATTACTAAAAAATATGGAATAATCCTTGGATTTGCGATTAACTATACGGCCTCAACACTTGTTGGTTTATTACAAGGAAGTATTCATGAAAAAGAGATTTTTGAGATGTGCTACGCAGAATTGCGCACTGGTGAACATAATGCACCAGAAAGCATACCAGGCATTTTAACTGAAGCATACTATCATAGGCCGGATGAACTTAAATCTGAATTTGAGCAAAGTGAACTTACATTAATTGAAATGTTTGCAGTAGAAGGTATTATATGGCTTGATAAAAATTATTTCTCCTCTCGTGCCGATAAAAAAAAATATAATAATTTGCTTGATATATGTAAGATAACAGAAAAGGATATGAATTTGATGGCATTTAGTCCGCATATGATGATAGCTGTTCGCAAGTAAATTCTGTTAATATGAACTTTGCCTGTCTAATTCCTACCTCACCTCCCGGCTGCATTCCAAAGAAATAACTTGTTTTATTTTCAACAAAATCATTATAAATTGGTTATTCTTAATAGCATAAATTTTGGCTATCTCATGTATAAATTTTTTTAATTCAAAGTAAGTTGCATTATATAAATAGTAACAGCAAGAAAACCCTGATTTTTTAAATAGCTTTTAAGGTAGTTATTCATGATGTTGAAAATCGAAAGAATAAAATTAAAAGAGATATGTAAACTATATTTTGTATCTTAAAAAATTAAAAACTAAAATGAAACACCAACCCGAGCAAATTTCTACGAGTAAACTACTTGATTTTCAAAGAGAAAACAAAGGGTATATTATTGATGTAAGACCCACTGAAGCTTATAACGGTTGGAGACTAAAGGGTGAAAAACGTGGCGGGCACATTAAAGGGGCCAAAAGCCTCCCGGTTAAGTGGGCAAATTACATAGATTGGATAGAAATTGTGCGCTCAAAAGAAATTCTGCCTAAACATAACATTGTATTGTATGGTTATGGCAAAAGTGAACCTGAAAAAGTTGCCAGGCTTTTTGCTAGTGCGGGTTATCAACATATACGATTATATCATCAATTTATAAACGAGTGGTCATTTAATCCTGAACTTCCAATGGATTATCTTCAACGTTACAGGAACCTGGTTTATCCCGGTTGGGTAAAATTTTTACTTTCGGGGAAAAAACCTCCGGAATATACCGGGAAAAAAGTAATTATTTGTCATGCTCATTACAGAAACCGGGAAGCATACCTGGGAGGGCATATACCGGGGGCAATTGATATAGATACCCTGGCGCTTGAATCGCCCGACACCTGGAACAGGCGATCACCCGAAGAACTTAAGCAAGCTTTGTTACAACATGGGATAACAGCCAATACCACGGTAGTTTTATATGGCAAATTTCTTTTCCCGAACAATGATGACCCCTTTCCCGGCAGTGCAGCAGGACATATTGGTGCAATACGGTGTGCATTTATAATGATGTATGCAGGGGTAAAAGATGTAAAGGTTTTAAATGGAGGTTTTCAGGCATGGAAAGATGCCGGATATGAAATTAGCACAGAAGATGTAGCTAAAGTTCCTGTAAAGGATTTTGGAGAAGAAATACCGGCAAAGCCCCAGCTTGCTGTTGATATTCCTGAAGCTAAAAAATTACTGGCGTCTGATAATGGCGAACTGGTTTGTGTGAGGAGCTGGCCCGAATATACCGGAGAGGTAAGCGGATATAATTATATTGAAAAAAAGGGGCGCATCCCAGGTGCTATTTTTGGCAATTGCGGAACAGATGCGTACCATATGGAAAATTATCGAAACCTTGACCATACAACACGTGAATATCATGAAATAGAGAAAATGTGGAAACAAGCCGGTATAACCCCTGAAAAACACCTGGCTTTTTATTGCGGTACAGGATGGCGGGGAAGCGAAGCTTTTTATAATGCTTGGTTAATGGGTTGGCCCAGGGTATCGGTATTTGATGGCGGATGGTTTGAATGGAGCAATGACCCTGACAATCCTTTTGAAACAGGAGATCCGGTTACTTCTGAAACAGAAGTAATAAAATAAAATTGATAAATGCTTGTTAAGTCGTTAATCAGCTAAAAATAACAACCATTTTTGGCTCCTGACGCCTTGACAAGAAATAATATATATTATGGAACAATTAACCTTACTTTCTGATATAGCGGAAGATACCTTACAAGGGCTATCTGTAAACCCAAAATATTTATTGTCAAAATATTTTTATGATGATATTGGCAGTACTATCTTCCAGAATATTATGAAAATGCCTGAGTATTACCTTACCGATAGTGAACTCGAAATTTTTATTTCCCAAAAGAAAAAAATTGTCGATGCTTTTAAGGAAGGAGTGTATACTTTCGACCTAATTGAGTTAGGTTCGGGAGACGGATTAAAAACAAAAGTATTATTACATTTCCTGTATGAAACAAATCTTAGGTTTAAATATATACCAATATATATAAGCAAAATGGCAAATTATGAATTGATATACGGGCTTAAGAGTTATATTCCATGTTTAAATATCGAAGCAAATACAGGAGACTATTTTCAAGTTATGAAAAAACTAAACAAATCCAGCAGCATAAGAAAAGTTGTCCTGTTTTTAGGGTCCAATATAGGTAATTTCTCATCAGAAGAGACTTCAACATTTTTTAATCAACTCTTGGATGTAACACATAGAGATGACAAATTACTTATTGGGTTCGATCTGAAAAAATCACCGGAAATTATCATGAAGGCTTACAACGATCCTCATGGGTATACCCGTAACTTTAACCTGAACCATTTGGAAAGATTAAACAGGGAATTAGGAGCAAATTTTAGGACCGATAATTTCAAACATCACACAGAATATAATCCTGTCAATGGATTAGTAAAAAGTTTCCTTGTTTCCAAAACTGAACAAACGGTTTACGTTGAGGCTCTGGAAAAAAGTTTCAGGTTTAAACAATGGGAACCCATTTTTATGGAACTTTCACGCAAGTATGATATAGAAACTATTCAAAATCTTGCTACTAATTTCGGATTTATAGTCGAACAAAATTTTACCGATAAAAGAGGATATTTTGTTAACTCTTTATGGAAACGTAAATAATAAACCTAAAGAATATGAAAGCAATTTGGAATGGAAAAGTTATTGCTGAAAGTCATAACACCATAAACATTGAAGGGAACCAATACTTTCCACCTGAATCGGTTAATAAAGAGTTTTTTGTAGACAGTGAAACACATACTCTTTGTCCCTGGAAAGGTACAGCTTCTTATTATACTTTAGAAGTTAATGGAAAAACCAATAAAGATGCAGCATGGTACTATCCCGAACCTTCGAAAAAGGCAAAAAGCATAAAAGGATATATTGCATTCTGGCGGGGAGTTGAAGTCAAAGGATAAAAAAACTTTCAGAACAATTTATTTTCGTTTTTTTTCTTTTAGGCAAAATTATTTTTATCATACCTCAATATAAAATATTTAAACATTTTTTATCATCAATTCGAACATTTAATCTCTTTTATTGTTATTTATAATAAATCTAAATAATGTTTAACTTTAAAATATAAAAATCATGGCATTCGAATTACCAAAATTAGATTATGCATACAACGCGTTGGAACCACATATAGACGCCAGAACAATGGAAATCCATCATACAAAGCACCATGCTGCCTATACCAGCAAGTATAATGATGCAGTAGCTGGAACCGATCTGGAGGGAAAACCACTTGAAGAAGTTTTTACAAAAATATCCAATCAGTCTGCTACTGTTCGAAATAACGGAGGAGGTTATTACAACCATAATCTGTTTTGGAAGGTAATGTCTCCCAATGGAGGAGGACAACCTACAGGTGATTTGTTAAGTGCCCTGAACAGTACTTTTGGATCATTCGACAAATTTAAAGAATTGTTTTCAAATGCAGCAGCTACAAGATTTGGTTCAGGTTGGGCATGGTTAGTGGCAGATAATGGTAAGTTAAAAGTAACATCAACGCCAAACCAAGATAACCCGCTAATGGATGTTGCTGATGAAAAAGGTACCCCTATATTAGGACTGGATGTTTGGGAACATGCCTATTATTTAAAATACCAAAATCGCCGGCCCGATTACATCGCCGCTTTTTGGAATGTAATTAACTGGGAAGAAGTGGCAAAAAGGTTAAGATATCTTTAGTTTTTGTTATAAATTCGCTTATTATTAGGAGAATCCCGGACAGACCGGGATTTTTTCGTTTTATGCAAATTTTTATACCCATTGCTACAAAAAAATAATTGCTGATGAAATAATAACGTAATTCTTGCTGTTATTAGAAATTGTTATTAATTTTCATGAAAAAATAACATACCATTCAACTTAAAACATTAAAAATATGACTTTTGAGCTACCTAAACTCCCCTATGCCCTTGATGCACTCGAACCACATATTTCAAAAAAAACACTGGAATTTCATTATGGAAAGCATCACCAGGCTTATGTAAATAACCTGAATAACTTGGTTACAGGAACTGAATTTGAAAATGCCCCTCTTGAACAGATTATAAAAAAAGCCACAGGAGGAATATTTAATAACGCTGCCCAGGTATGGAACCACAGCTTTTATTTTGCAAGTTTTTCACCTAACGGGATTAAAGGGCCTGAGGGGCCTTTAGCAAATAGTATTACTAAAACATTCGGTTCGTTTTCGGCATTTAAAGAACAATTTACAAAAGCTGCAGCTACTCTCTTTGGTTCAGGCTGGGCATGGTTAGTTAAAAACAATGAAGGTTCACTTAAAATTATCCAGGAAAGTAATGCCGGTAATCCCCTGCGTGAAGGATTAACCCCAATACTGACCTGCGATGTTTGGGAACATGCTTATTACTTAGATTACCAGAATAAGCGCCCTGATTACATCCAGTCATTCTGGAATCTACTTGACTGGAAAGTTGTTTCAGAAAGATACATATGATTATTTACTTTTCGTTTCTTTCAATAGTGTTTTTCCAAATCGTATGTGCGTATGCAAAAGTTGGGAGATATTGAATCTTTATAATAACATTTTAACTTTTTTTCAATATAAAAATTTTCTCTTTCAAAAAAGGCCTTATTTCTAATCTATTCCGGAATTGGCTTATAACCCTGAAGGAAAATACCAGGGAACTGAAATTATTTATCCATATTAAAGTATATTAGCTAGACATAATCAATAATTTGAACATTGAATATTAAGTTTGCCGAAATACAAGACTTGCCGAAAATTGTTGAGATATACAACCAAGCTGTAGAAGCTGGGAATGCAACGGCTGATATAGAAAAAATAGCAGAAAAAGAAAGGCTTACCTGGTTTGAAGAACACCACAAAGACTCATATCCAATTTATCTTTTATTTTCGGCCAATAAAGTGGCCGGATGGTGTTCTTTAAGTCCTTACCGTAAAGGAAGGAAGGCATTGAGCCAAACAGCCGAAGTAAGCTATTACATCGATTACCACTATCATCGCAAGGGATTTGGAGAAAAATTATTAACCCACGCTATTCAAGACTGTTACAGGTTAGGGATCAAAAATATTTTTGCTTTGCTACTTGAAAATAACCTGGCAAGCATTGGCTTATTAACCAAGCTGGGATTTGAAAAATGGGGGTTTATGCCCCATGTGGCTAATTTTAATGGGAATGAATGCGGACATTTAATTTATGGATTAAGGATTTATGAATGAGGATAATAAATATTTAACAATTCTTTTTGTAAAGAAAGATTTAAGGACCATTCACTTTAAAACACATTTTCATGCGAACAAAAATCTTGAGCTTACTTATTTCAACTATATCTATTTATAAATTTTCCCAAGCACAGAAAACGGATCCGTTTACCCCCGATTTTATCAATCCGAAAAAAATACCGGGTTATGTATTAGTTTGGAATGAAGAGTTCAATACAAACGGTAAACCCGACTCAACAATTTGGATATATGAAACCGGTTTTATAAGAAATAAGGAATTACAATGGTGCCAACCTGGAAATGCATATTGCAAGGACGGTTTGCTGGTCATAGAAGGCAGAAAGCAACACGTGCAAAATTCGAATTATGATCCCGAGAGCACAAATTGGCGTTTAAACAGAAAATATGCAAACTATACTTCGGCCTGTCTAAAAACTAAAGCCCTTAAACAATGGCAATATGGCCGGTTTGAGATAAGGGCAAGAATTGATACTTCCAAAGGTTCATGGCCTGCTATATGGACAATGGGAATTCATGGAGAATGGCCTTCAAACGGGGAAATAGATATCATGGAGTTTTACAGGGTTGACAATGTCCCGACTATCCTGGCCAATGTAGCATGGGGAACTGATAAACGTTGGAAGGCTAAATGGGACAGCGAAAAAAAACCTCTTTCGCATTTCACTTCAATTGATCCTCATTGGACTAAAAAATTTCATGTTTGGCGAATGGACTGGAATAAAGACACTATTAAGCTTTTTCTTGATTCCCTATTACTAAATACTACTTCTTTAGATCAAACACTAAATGCTGATGGCAGCAATCCATTCACCCAACCGCATTTTTTATTACTAAACCTTGCCATTGGTTCTAATGGGGGAAATCCGGCAAAAACAACTTTCCCAATTAAATATGAAGTGGACTACATTAGGATTTATAAGGAAAAATAAGAAACGAGTAATGACTTGAAATAAGTATTCTTATTTTGCTTGTTTTTAAATCGTCTGATTTGAAATTCAGCTATCGCCATGGGCCCCATTCCAGGGTTAACCTGTCCCTGGTACGGCTTTTGCCCGTTGTATTGTTTTTCTGGAAATAGCTAATATTATCATCCTCAAACGTACAGGTAATTGTTTCTACTTTATGTTTGGCATGCGGATCATCAAGGTAGTAATTTACAAGCAGCGTTCTTTCTACTACCCCATTGGTCTGATAAACATAACTGCTAACATTACCGGCTTCATTCAATTCAACAAAACATTTCCAGTTTTCTGTATTCTTTTTATTGACAAAAGAGAGGCTTTTGGGATCATATTTGTAGTCAAATTCAACGGTAAACACTCCATCAGAGAATTCATTCACGGGATCGTTATGCCGTGTTATCGCGTATGTTCTGCCTTGTGCATTTATAGTATAAGTTACAATATTGCATACTTTGTTTTCAGTTTGTCCGCTCCGGAGCTCACAGAAATTGACCACATGATATTTTGTCATTTCATTGGCCGAGTTATATTCAAATTGTTTCACCTGCGATAGATGAAGGTACAAAGGCGCCCCTTTTTGGTAATTGTTAACTAACTTATAAAACTGGTTATATCGTTTTATTTTGGTAATTCGCCCAAAGCGGTCGAAAAAAACAGAGTCAATAGGAGCTTTATATAGTTTGCCCATACTATTTTGCACAATTATCCCTTGTTCATTTATTCTTAGTATGTTGCGATTATGCCCATACATGTAGGTGCAATTAAAAAATGGGGCTTGTATGGATGTTATTTTGCGTTTTATAGTATCAACCGTAAATTTTATCGGGTTGGTTGAGAGATTTATTGTTGATTTCCAGGGTGTAAATGGTTTAGATATATCAAACGGAACAATGTTAAACCGGTAATTGCTAAGTATTGAATCGCCTATAATGATAACTTTGCTGGTATAAATAATAACATCTTCTTTAACCGTTTTTATGGAAGCATCGATCAACCTTGGCAGTTCGGCTTGCAAAAAGGTTACCGAATCGAGAATTCGTTTTCTCCGTTGTATGGAGTCACGCACAAATTTTTCCCTGGCAATAATTGAATCCTGTATGAATTTTAGCCTTGCCTGGATAGAATCACGGATAAATTCTAACCTCGCTTCAATGGAATCATGCACAAACTGTTGCCGTACATATTGTGAATCGGGTATGGCAATGGAATCTTGCTGTTTGGCAGAACTTGGCCGGTAATAATATCGTACCCGTAATGAATCGGGAGTATTTTGAGCAATGAGTTGGGAAAAAAGGAGTAACCCAAAAAGTATTAAAAAAACTTTTTGAAAAATATAATTAGCAAATATTCTATCCATAAGTTTGGGGTTTTAAATGTATTTGATTTACTAACAAAATAAAACGTAGTATTAAAAATAGTAAAAAGTTACCAAACTTAAATTTTTTCTTTTAATATTATGAGACTTCTTCAAGTCAGGTATCTTTCAATCAATTATCACCACTCTTTTTTAACACTTCTTGCTTTAAGGGATCAAGATACTTTTTAAGAATAACCCAAACAATAGAATTATCAATACTATCATATGCATGGATTATCCTATTTCTAAATCCAACTATTTGTTGAGTATTTTCAAGGATATCCCCAGGACATTCATGTTTAAATTTATTTTCTGCTTCTCCTTCTATACTTAATTGTCGTTCAACTGCACTTTGCGTTTTCAAATCAGATGAATATGTTTCAAATGAATCAATGCCTTTGATAAATGATTCTATTAAATCAATAGCAAGTAAAATATCAGATAAATACTTTTCTCCTCTCTCCGTCATAAATTAGAATTTTAGTATTATCTATATTTTTTCGAAGGACAGGATTTTTAATTGAAGAGTCTGTCAACATATCAATCTTTTTGTCAAAAAAAGTTTCGAATTTATCCCATAAATCAATCAATTTTTCACCTCTTTCCATCGGATCAGTATCTTCAATTTCTACTAACAAATCTATGTCACTATTGACAGGGTCAAATTTATCTGTTACCGCCGATCCAAAGGCATAAAGATACCTAACCTGGTGTTCTGAACACAAATTCCTAAAGTCGTCTAATCTCTTTTTTATTTCATCTTGAATCCCCATAATAACAGAGATAGAAATTATTTTGCTTCTTGTAATTATTCAGTTTTACTGAAATAATAAATCATTTTAATATATTCAAAATTATAATATGTTTTTACCTGATAGCGAATTATAGAAACGAAATAGTGTTTAATAAAATACTCTTAATATAACCATTTGATAATGTCTTCACAAAGGAATGCAAGTAAAAAAAGTCAATGAATACATTCTCCATTGACTTTTTCTAAAATCTATTTTTATCCTATATAGTGTCTGCCAGAAAACTCCTATTTTTTAAAGTCTTTGATAAGAAAACGTCAAAGACAA
>CAZWGG010000097.1:0-11559 GCA_964633305.1 uncultured Bacteroidales bacterium | reverse complement strand
CGTTTCCACGTTCTTCATCCATTCCATTCGGACGGTTTTGACGTCCTGTCCCCTGGTCAATTTCATTTCCTCCACCATCATCATCTCCGAAGTTGGTGTAAAAAGCTTTGTTATGAAAATAATCCATATCCAACCCCAGGTTGGTTCTAAATTTTAGTTCTTTATCTTTTAAAAAAGCATATTCTCCATAAAAACTTCCAAATGTTTTGTAGTGCATTCGTTTGTCGTTTGTAAAATATGCAAGCGCTACCGGGTTTTGGCTCCATTCATATTTATCGCTTTCCCAGCCTCCGTTATCAAAATCGTTGTGTTTATAGAAAGGTAAATCGGTGAAAGGATCTTTAACTGAATAAGTAGGGTCACTGGGATCTTTATAAACAGAAATAATCGGGGGCCTTATGAGTGCATGGCGTATTACACCGGGTTCATCTCCTTTTGAAGAAAGCTTGTCCTGGATTGAATAGGAGAATAACAGGTTTGTTCCGATGTTAAGGCGTTTTGTTAATTTGGTATTTAGATTAGTTCGAAAATTATACCGTTGATACTTGTCGTTATCGAACACCACAATACCATCCTGCCCGTAATATCCTGATGATAAATAGTATTGTAATTTTTCGCTGCCGCCACTTGCAGTAACCTGAATATTTTGTGATTTTCCCATCTCAAATAGTTCATCGAGCCAATTGGTATTTGCAAAATCACTTCTTCCTTTATCAGCAGTATAGGGGTTAGTTCCAGAATATCCTGCATTATCCCATGCTTCTTCAACAATATCCATATACTGATTCGCATCAAGCATTTCAGGAAGATTGGCAACAGAATGTATTCCCCTGTAATAGTTTACTTCAAAGTTTGTCTTATCTGTCGTCCCGCTTTTAGTAGTAACAATAATTACCCCTGCAGAGGCCCTTGATCCATAGATAGCCGCTGCAGATGCATCTTTAAGTACAGTCATTGATTGTATGTCAGTGGGATTAAGAAATGATATTTCACGTGAAGGAATACCATCTATTATGAATAGCGGACTATTATTGCCTATTGTTCCTTCTCCACGTATCCGAATATCAATCTCGTCACCTGGCGCCCCGGTACTTTGCGTAACTTGCACTCCTGCAACTTGTCCTTGTATAGCCTGGGAAAGTTCCGAAACCCTTCTCTTCTCCATTTCACTAACATTCACAGGCGCTACAGCACCGGTCAATGTTGACTTTTTCTGAGAAGAATAGCCAACAATCACCACTTCACCTAATTCTTCTGTTTTAGGACTTAGTGAAACATCAAGAACAGTTCTCCCACTTAAGGGAACGGTCATTGTTTCATAGCCAACAAACGAGAATTTCAATGAGACATCCGTGTTTTCAACCTGCAAGGAGTATTTGCCATCCAAATCGGTGATCACTCCCGTAGTTGTTTCCGGAACAACAACAGTAACGCCAATCAAGGCAATACCGTTCTCATCGGTTACAGTTCCCGACACAATAACCTGTCCGAAAGCTGCACCTGTTAAAAAGAAAAATATAAATCCTAATATTTCTCTTTTCAATCTTGAAATAACATAGTGTTTCATGTGTAATTGTTTAGTTTTAATATATTTAGTACATTAATAATTTAAAGCTTTATAGGCTTTGAAGAGCTTTTAAAGCCCTATAGTCAGGATCCATATCGGGCGTTCGCAAACCTGCTACTTCATTCGCTATTATTATAAATACATTCCAGCATAATCCCCGTGTAGAATCCCACCAGGTGTCGGTGGTTGTCCATTTTGTTGGAATAAATTCTTTGCTAAAAGGCCATTCAGGGTTTAGGTTAATTTCAGCCCAAGTTCTATTTTCCATGAGCATAGTGGCTTTATTCCATCCGTGTTTTAGTCCTACTACATAAGCGCAATATTCGGCCCGCATCCAACTGCCTCCATTATAATAAAAGCCGTCTCTACCCCTATCCTTGTAATTTATTTCACCAAATTCACCAAAAGGTTGATAATCAGAAGAAAGATAGGCATATTTTTTATTGTCATTAGTTAACCAGATACAAATTGGCGCTGTTGTTCCATATTCAGGGTGAGGTGAATTGGGTACTTTATTCAGAATAGGTACCTGTTCCATGTGGTTGATTACCATCTCATCGGTCAACATGGGATGGTTAAATAACCATAAAGAGAGAAATTCGGGGATCAGATCGGTTAAAGAAATAATGTCCGGATAATTTCTGTCAAATAAGAGATGTTCTCTTTGCTCATCATAGAAATTTTGATATTCTTTTTCTGCCTTGTCAATATACCCTGTTGTGATGTCGTATCCTAACTCTTTAATGGTTCGTAGGGCAACAGCAAACATTCCCTGGTTAACGGCCAGATGGTCTGTTTTAGGCTGATATTCACAAACATCTACCTGACTTAATGAAAAATGTGATTTACATATACCATCTTTATCCTCATCAAATTCATTTAATACATAATTTACTGCTTTTTCAATTTTTTCTTTGGGTAATTCAACGTCAAAACGCCGTTTATTTAACATTGCCCAGATAAGCCATTCAATGGTTGCTTCATTATCTTTAACTTCAACCGATCCCATGTACGGAGTGATGATGGTCCCGATAGCTCCTTGAAGTGTTTGGGTGTTACCCCATTGTTCCCATATTGACAGGTTTAATTCTTTGTTATAAATAGAAATAATTGACCAAAAAGAATCACGATTGTACATATCCGGCATATAGTTCATATTTGGAACATTAAAGGGGGTAAAATCGTTTACTGTGGTTATCCAGGTTAACATATTAAGATTGGCGTAATACATTTTTTCCAGTAACGAACCTTTAAATCCTTTTCCTTCAGCAAGCCGTAATTGCGAAGAAATCATAAAGTCACGGTGTGTTTTCCACGGTTCAATAAAAATATATGTGTTTTTTTCAATATGTTTTCCTAACGGTAATATATTATAAGGTTCACGCTTTGGTTTATGTTTTGTAATATGCAAATCTTTAATTTGCAATGTACACTCCTTTCCGGAAATTGTTCCCAGAAACATCACAACGCTATCTTGTTCAATATAAGGAACTAAAACACTTCCTTTAAAAAAATTCCATTCCTCTTCATTTGCAGGAAAATTATCGATGTATTTTATTCCATGTTCCAGCTCTTTTGTTTTTTCCCCGTTTTTAATACGGTAAAGTTTAACAGCAATTGGGGCATTCCCCTTGCATTGAAAAGAAATTGTATATATTTTTTGGTCTTTGATTGGCGTAATAAACTCTATTCCAGCGCGTCTGGACGGCCCACATCTCATGCTTATCAATTCATTCTTTTTATCAATACTAACTTCTCCTATATTTTTATATTCATCAGAAAGTTTTAGTTTTTCCTCACTACCTGAATCCAGGTTGTACATTTCACCAAATGTTTGTTTTACATAATGGTTATTTTGCTTTCTTTCTTCAATTGATGACAATGAAATTAGTGAAGGATCGGGTAATTTTCTCATACCAACAAAACCACCCCCACGCCCGCTAAAACGTCGGCGTGTAGTTCGGGTAAAGTGGTTTTTATATCCGGCATCCGTCAAAAATCCAACTACATTATTCTCTTTAGTAACATAGCCGGCTGAAGGATATATTTCGTGTACAAATCCCCCGGGATAATCATCATGCTCGAATGTTATATATTTTACCGGTGGAGAAGCAGGTTCGTATAGCTGTTCTAATATGTAATACATGGAAGGCATAGAAGGCTGGAACAGGTCAATGCTCTTCTTTATCACATTATTATTGATTACCTGGTATGTAACTTTAACAGAAATTGTTGCGTCTAAATCTTTTACATAGGTGTTTTTAAGTAAGGATACCATGTTTTCATTCTCTGTCCACTTCTCACCTTTCCACAACTCTATTTTCGAATTCGTGCTTAAATCTAAATTTGACAACTCCAGAGAAAACTCCCCTTTATTAGTCACTACTAGGTGATTCCCATCATAAATCTCAACATGGTATCCGTTTCTTTCGCTACCTGCAACTTTTAATTTTAAATTCTGACTTTTCACAGTGCATGAAAAACCATTAAATAATAAAGCTAAAAGAGCAGGTAGTATTATGGTTTTAGATGCAGGCATTAATTCCTTATTATTTATCTAAAAAAAATTATAAAAATGTTATAGTTAGTGATTGTTAAAAGTAAAGTTGTATACAAATGTAAGTGCCGGGAAGAATAAACCTGTACACTATTTTATCAAAAATGTATACAATAATTTTTTTACTGAAAATATAAGTATTTACTAACGTCAGTTTCCCAGGCATAGTACATTACGATAAAGAAAAACCTTGTACATTTCTCTAAAAATCTCATCCTGTCACGAAGAAATCATTCCCGGCCACGGTGTAGGCATACGGCAGTAATCAAAAACATAGACACTAATTTCACTAATTGTCACTAATAAGTTGATGTGATAAAGTGTTTGAGAGGATATGTTTTGTTATAACAAATAACGATTGCAGTCAATTCGTGATTTAATTCGTAAATTCGTGTCAAATACGAATTTCACTATAATTCTAATAATTAAGTTGATACTTCTTTGGGGATACCTTATACATTTTTTGGAATTCACGATAAAAATAAGAACGGTTATTGAAACCGGATTGATAAAATACTTCCGTTACGGTTAATGAGGTTGTACGTAAAAGTTTGGCGGAATGCTTTAAACGTATCGTACGAATAATATCGCTAGGAGTAAGACCTGATACTTGTTTTAGTTTACGGTAGAATTGTGAACTGCTCATTCCTAATTCCTTTTCAAGAAAAGTTGCCTGTAAATTATCATTATTTATATGTTGTTTAATAAGATGAATTACTTTATTGATAAACTCTTTATCGCTGTTTTGAATAGGTAATTTCGAAATATTTTCACCATTGTCATCTTCCATAAAATGCTTGGTTATTCGTTCTCTTTCTTCAAGTAGTTTTTTTATGCTAACTTCTAAATGTTTAGGATGAAAAGGTTTGGAAATATATGAATTCGCACCACTTTCAATGCCCTCAATCCGGTGTATTACAGAATTTTTTGCAGTTAGAAGTATTACTGGGATATGACAGGTTTTGAGATTATTTTTTATGTTTTTACATAATTCTATTCCATCCATTTCCGGCATCATTATGTCGCTTATAATAATATCAGGATTACCTTTTTCTATAATTTGTAGTGCTTCAATCCCGTTATTGGCCTTAATAATCCTGTATTTATCCTTTAACAGATCAGAAAGCAACTCATGAACATCGTTTTCGTCTTCAACTATTAATATGGTTTTAAACTGGTTTTCCAACGCTTCAATTGATGTTATTTTTTCCGGTATTTCTTGCTGTTCATCGATGTTTGCAAGTGAAATATTTTGAAGTTGGCGTGAAAGAATAACCTTATCAATTTTAAAGTCATTTCCTTCTTTTTCAACAGTATATTTGGAATAAGGGAGTGTAATAGTAAAAGTTGTTATTTCATTCACCGTACTTTTAAGTTCAATTCTTCCATTCAATGCTGTGACAAGACTTTTGGTGTAAGCCAGACCAATACCTGTTCTTAGTTTGTCCGGATCTGCTTTTCCTGTTTCGTCGGAAACAAAAAAGCGCTCAAATAAATATTTAATCTTTTCTTCGGAAATGCCCTTTCCCGTATTAGACACCACTATTTCTATCGTATCATCATGTGTACAAGATAGTTTCAATCTTATTGTACCATTAACAGGAGTGTATTTAAAGGCATTGGATAACAGGTTAAATAAAATTTTTTCGATTTTGTCCTGATCAAACCAGCCAAATAGCTCCAAAGGATTATCAACCCTGTAATCTATCGTTTTTTGAAGCGCAAGTTCATCAAATAATTCTGCTATTTGTTCGAGTAAATGTACCAGGTTAAATTGAATAAAATTGGTTTCAAGGTGCCCGGATTCTGCTTTCCGGAAATCAAGTAACTGCTGTATCAGAAATGATAAACGATAAGCATTACGTTGGATCATTCTTACAAATTTCTGTTTTGCCTGGGTAATTTCAGCAGACTCAGCAAGTTTTTGAGCTGGTCCTATGATTAATGTTAATGGAGTTTGTATTTCATGAGCAATATTTGTAAAAAAAGTTAACCTGTTTTGGTGTATATCCTCTTCTCTTTGGCGAAGCATAATATTTTGCCTTAATAACTGCCTTTTTTTGTTATAATTCAAAATAAATAGCAAAAAAAGAAAGATTAATAACAAGTATATTATTATAGCATAGGTTGACCGCCAAAAGATTGGTTTAATTTGAAAATCAATTGCATGAACAGGATGACTCCAAATACCGTCACAGTTTGACCATTTTAACCATAGTGAGTATTTTCCCGGGGGAACATTGGTAAAAGATATATTTCGCCTGAATTGAATGGAGTTCCATGTTTGGTCAAAATTAACAAGCTGATAAGCATATTGGCATTTCTCACTGTTAATATAACTTAAAACAGCCAATTTGATATCAAAAAAATTCTGGTTGTATTTTAGAACAACAAAAGGAGGTGTTTTAAAACCAGGAGTTACCACAAATGAATGATGAAAGGGAACATCAAAATTTTGTCCTTTTATTTCAGATATTGAGATATTTGGAATATAAGTATATTCACCAATATCAGAAGGATTAAAACAATTAAAGCCATTAATTCCTCCCATGAAAACAATACCTGTATTTTTAGTTATAAAAAAAGCACCGTCAGAAAATTCATTATTCTGAAGTCCGTCATTATAAGTGAAATTCCGGAACCGGTTTTCTTTAATTATAAATTGTGATAATCCAAAGTTTGTGCTGATCCACAAATTACCGTTACTATCACAAACAATACCATGAATAGTATTGTTTGGTAGTCCATCTTTAGTAGTATAACTTTTAAAAACAGGTTGTTCGGCAGTATTATATCTAATCAACCGGTTTAATCCCAAACTAGTTCCAATCCATAACTGGTTTGTATTATCTTTATTAAGGCACAGGATATCGTCATTACTCAAACAAAGAGAGCTATTTTCATTTTTTCTAAAGACTTTAAAATAACCCGATTTTGTGTTAAAAAGGTTTAATCCACCAAGGCGGGTACCAATCCAAAGTTTATCCTTACTTTCAGGAATAATAGAAAATATGATATTACTGCTTAATGAACCGGCTTTTGTATCATCAGCAAGATATTGTTTAAAATCAATGATTTTTAACTGATTTCTGTATCGTTCAATTTTACACCTGATCATTCCATATCCGTTTGTCCCTATCCACAGAATACCGTCCTGATCTTGAAAAATAGAATAAACAGATCTAAAATCAGTACACTCCTCATGTCTTTGGATGCTATTCCAGGAGATTATTTTTGAATATTTAAGATCGAAAACATATAGTCCGGTTCCGTCAGACCCAATATATAAAAGACTATCTTGTCCATAAAATAAAAAATATATTGAATTATTAAGTATACTATTTGTTGCATTATAGTTTTGAAAAGACACTTTTTCTATTGTTTCAGGATAAAGATCGGGTTGAAAACTAAATAAACCATTGCCTTTTGTTCCAACCCAAAATGAATTACCCGGAATTTCACAAAAAGCACGTACATTTGCCCCGGCAAGTGCAGAAATTTCTTTATCTGAGAATAACTGGAATAATTTTTGTCGTGGATACAGTTTAAATAATCCATTACCATCGGTACCTATCCACAAAATATTCTCATTACCTTCAAAAACTGTTGATATGTTCTGGTCACTTATCTTTTCAAACCAGGAATTTGTTACAATTTTCATTTGTTGATTCAATAAAATAAGTCCTGAATTACCTTCAAAAACGTATCCGTCTTTTGTTTCTCCGATAAATCTTTGAATACCTGAAATACCTGTAGCATACTTATCCTGGTCTAAGAAAGAATATTTGCTTAATTGTCCGTTATTTTGCAAAACCAACATCTCTTGTCCGGAAATGTTAATAAAGTCGGAAACATTGCCCATAAGTGTTTTTACACTTTTAATTGAAACGGATTTCTCATGATGATAATTCAATGCTACTTCACTTAAACTTCCTGTTTCATAAAGTAATAACAGGTTTCCTGCGGAAGAGAATTCCATTTTTTTTAAAGCAGAAGAAAAAAGATTGATCGCGTTTAAAGAAAGTATGGTATCGTTCTTATAATAGCCTATTCCCCATTCTTTTGCTGCACAAAAAACAGTTTTATCTTTATTGAGTGCAATATGAAACTCTGTTTCTGTTATGGGAGGTTTATCTTTCCCGGTAAAGAAAAAAGATTTAAAATTGTTGGTTCTTTTGTTATAACGGTTAATGCCATGCATGGTAACTATCCAAATATAACCATCTTTGTCTTCAATAATATTAAGAACGACCTGGTTGCTCAGGCTATTTGGATTATTTAGTTCCGGATAAAAAATTGTAAAATCATGGCCATCATAACGATTTAATCCGTCCCAGGTACCTATCCATAGTAAATTTTCCGAATCCTGGAAAATAGCATTAATGGAACTATTTGATAACCCTTTTGAATTGGTTAACTGACGAATTTCATATTCATAATCTTGTGAAAATGATTTTAGAAATACAATAAAAACCAAAAAAGTAATATGAATAAAGAATCCGTATCTCATAGGCCACACTATCTTTCACACTAATATTAAATTTATAAAAAAATACTAGTGATACGCCTGCATATTAGTAAAAATTATTTAAAGTGGCAATAGAAGAAAATGCAGAATTTTTATCAAAAATTTTTAAAAATCTGAATCTTATGGCAGGTACATTGTACAATAAAGACTATTTTTCATAATTTGTACAGCCAAATAATATTTATATCTTTAGTTTCAAAATTTTTAATTCTCAAAATAGCTATCCTATGAAAAAGTTCTTTGTTTTAATTTCATTGATCATTCCTAATTTATTACTTGCACAAAAGTTTGAAAATCTTGCATTAACTCCGCCTATGGGCTGGAATACATGGAATACTTTTGGCTGTAAAATTAATGAAAAATTAATTCGTGGGGCTGCCGATGCAATGGTCGCATCAGGAATGAAAGATGTTGGTTATCAATATATAATCATCGATGATTGTTGGCAAGGTGGTCGAGATAGTTTAGGGTTTGTTTATCCTGATTCAACCAAATTTCCATCAGGGATAAAAGCTCTTGCCGGATATGTTCATTCAAAAGGATTAAAGCTTGGGATTTATTCCGATGCAGGACACCAAACATGCGGAGGTTATGTGGGCAGCCGTGGCCATGAATATCAAGATGCGTTAACTTATGCCAATTGGGGTGTTGATTACCTGAAATATGACTGGTGTAATACAGACAGTTTAAATGCTTATTGGGCATACACAACCATGCGCAATGCCTTATATACAGCAGGCCGGCCAATAATTTTTAGTCTTTGTGAATGGGGAAATAATCAACCATGGTTATGGGCTTCTGAGATTGGCCATTTGTGGCGAATAAGCGGCGATATAACACCTTGTTTTGATTGTGAAGAGAACCATATAACTTATTCAAGCTGGGGAGTAATGCGAATTGTATACATGAGAGATGGGATTCGGCAATATTCCGGACCTGATCATTGGAATGATTTTGATATGATGGAAGTTGGGAATGGCATGACAGAAAGTGAAGACCGTACTCATTTCTCTATATGGTGTATGCTGGCTTCACCTCTTATTGCAGGTAATGACATAAGAAGCATGAGCAATGACACAAGAAATATACTAACCAATAAAGAAGTAATTGCTATTAACCAGGATTCATTAGGAATTCAGGCATTCAGGTTCGACGTAAGAGATAGTGTTGAAATATGGGCAAAACCACTTTTACATGGCGATTGGGCAATATGTTTTTTAAACCGCGCCATAGAAATAAAAACTATTGAGTTTGATTGGAAGAATAATATAGTGAAGGATGATATTTTCAAAAAAGAATTGAATACAAAAGCTGGCACTTATAAAGTACGAGATTTATGGACTGAAAAAGACATTGGAAATACAAAAAAGAAATTAACAGGTGAACTATTATCTCACGACGTAATACTTGTTCGTTTAATTAAGCAGTAATGAACCATTTTATTGCTATTACAAACTTTTGACAGTATTTATAAACTTTACAAATTCTTGGATTTTTTTATATGTGAAAATAATGTTAAAAAATTAATAATTAATTATTTGATTCGTATTTTTACATCTTGTATGATCCTTAATAATTAAATAAAAATATACGATAGTGAAAAAAAAGATGAAGAACACGTTAGTTTCTTATTCTCACCATAAAAGAAAAATCGTTACAGCAATATTTTTAATGAGCATTCTGACAATTATTATATGCTCCTGTAACTCTGCAAATAAGAAACAAAAAGAAAAAACCAGTTCAGAAAATAGTTTTAAACCCAACCCTCAAAAAGTTGAAAAACAGGAAGTAAAAACATTAGAAACCGGTGCACAAGCACCCGATTTTAGTCTTCCGGATGTAACAGGCAAATTCTATAGCTTGAATGATTTAAAAAAGGCTGATGTCCTGGTCATCATTTTTACGTGTAATCATTGTCCCACCGCCCAGGCTTATGAGGACAGAATTATTCAATTTACCGATGAATACAAAGAAAAAGGTGTAACTGTAGTGGCCATAATGCCAAACAGCGTATATTCTTTATTGTTAGAAGAATGTAGTTACTCTGATTTGGATGATACCTATGAAAGTATGATCATCAGGGCAAAAGATAAACCGTTTAATTTTGTTTATTTGTATGATGGAGACAACGAGGCTGTATCTATTAAATACGGACCTACAGCCACTCCACATGCTTTTGTATTCGATAAAAAACGAAAGCTCGCTTATTCGGGAAGATTAGATGCATCTGAAAAACCCGGAACGGCTAATGCAGAAGATTTACGTTCAGCTGTAGATGCATTATTAGCAGGAAAAGAAGTAGATAACCCGGTAAATAAAGCTTTTGGGTGTTCAATAAAATGGGCTTGGAAAACCGATTGGAAAGAAAAAGTAGATAAAGATTGGATGGAGAAACCCGTTACGCTTGAAAGAATCGATAAAAACGGAATAAAAGAATTACTAGGGAACAAATCATCAAAGTTACGTCTTATCAATGTTTGGGCAACCTGGTGCGGGCCTTGTGTTATTGAATATCCCGAACTGGTTAATATACATAGAATGTACTATAACCGGGCATTTGAATTTGTTTCTATATCAGCCGACAAGCCTGAAAAATATGATGCTGTATTGAACTTTTTAAAAAACAAATACTCTGCTGTCCAAAATTATATTTATGATAATGATAATAAATATGAATTAATAGAAGCCATTGATCCGGAGTGGAATGGAGCATTACCATATACTTTGCTCATAGAACCAGAAGGAAATATTGTTTATTCAAAGCAAGGAGTGGTGGATTTATTGGAATTGAAGAGAGCAATTATTGAAAACAAATTACTTGGAAGATATTATTAATAATAAACTATTTTCGTGTTTGGGGACGAAAATAAAACAACAATATAAGTATACATTTAATAAGCTATGAAA